>NZ_JBHWIO010000009.1:70524-128556 GCF_042732075.1 Kitasatospora sp. NPDC059812 | reverse complement strand
TTGTTGTTGTGGTTCTTGGGGATGTTTTTGTTCTTAGCTCTGCGGGCGGGCGGGTCGGCCGCCCTCGGCGCGGCGCCGGGGGAGGACGGGCGCGCCCCCCCCCCGCGCCCCCCGCCTCTGCGCTTTCCTGGGAATTCCCTGACAATATCCCTGGTCTTTGCCTGTACATTGCACTCGAACTAGTGTTTGTCAGCGAATTTCACGGGAAATTCCCCGGTTCGCACTGTTGACCCGGACGGCGTTCCGGTATGGGATATGAATTCGGCCCCGGTTTCCTCTCGGCATCGGTCCGGCGGCCCCGGTCCACCGCCCATGGCCCGGCCCCCGTCCCGAAGGACCCCCGCCATGCCTGCGCTCACACGGTTCGTCCTTCCGCACGCCGACCCCCGTGTGAGCACCGACCAGCCCGCCGCCGACGAGGACGTCACCTTCGGCCTGCTGCGCGCCCGCTGGACCGGCCGCGGCCTGGAACTCACCGGCTTCGCCCGCCCGGACGACCTCGACACCGGCCGCCCCGGCTCCGCCTGGACCTGGCTGACCCTGCGCCACACCGACGGGACCCGGCCGCCCGTCCACCTGCGCTCCCGGCCCCGCCGGCTGCCCGAAGTCACCGACGACAGCGCCCAGCCCGAGTTCAACCACGACTGGTCCGGCTTCACCGCCCTGATCGAGCCCGGCCGGCTGCGCCACGGCACCGACTGGCTGCTCGGCGACTGGCAGATCGAGACCACCCTGTTCACCCGCCCGCGCCCCACCCGGCTGCGCCGCCGGTACGGCGCCCTCGCCCCGCACTGGTGCGGCTCCGGCGAGTACCCGCCGGCCCACTGGGTGGACCACGACGTCCGCCTCCAGCCGTACTTCGCCGACGGGCGACTGCGGCTGCTGCTCGAACGCCCCGGCATCCGGCTCACCCACGCCACCCCCACCGCCGACGGCCTCGACCTGCGCGGCAGCGCGGACTCCTGCCCGACCGGCACCGTGCTGCGGCTGCGCCACCGGCAGAGCGACGCCGTGATCGAACGGCCGGTCGCCCGCACCGGCAACACCTTCGCCGTCCACCTGCCGTACCGGCCGTTCACCGCCGACGGCCGGGGCAGCGGCGAACTGGAGCACTGGGACACCGAGTTCCTGCACCCCGACGGCAGCACCGAGCAGCTCTGCCCGGACGAGCGCGGCGGCCCGGTCGCCGGCCAGCACCGGCTGCCCGACACCCCGGACCGCGCCCTCTACCTCAAGCACCTCGCCGACGGCCGGCTCCAACTGTGCGTCCAGCCCGCGGCCGGCCTGGTCGAGCGGATCGCCGTCCGGGCCGGCGGCTTCGAGCTCACCGGCCGCTGCCCGGACCGCGCCGCGGACCGGCTGGAACTCGTCCTGCGGCACACCGGCACCGCGAGCGAGGTCCGCTCCCCCGTCGAGGCCGACCAGGACGGCCGCTTCAAGGTCCTGCTGCCCGCCACCCGCACCGGCGCCGACGGCACCGCGCTGCCCCTGCGCAAAGGCATCTGGGAGGCCGCGCTGACGCCCGCCGGGCGGCCCGGCCCGAGCCGCCCGCTGCTCGCCGCACCCGCCGCCCTTCCCACGCTGCCCGCCGCCACCACGGCCGGCGGCAAGCGGATCCTGCTCCAGCGCCGCTGGCACGACACCCTGCTGGTGGACTCCACCCCGGTGCTCACCCCCACCGAGCGCAGCGCCTGGACGCAGAGCCGCCAGCGCGCCGTCCACTACCCCGCCGCCCGCCGCGAACCGCTGCGCGAGGCCGTGCTGTACGACGTGTTCGGCGGCCGCGGCTACGCCGACTCGCCGCGCGCGGTGCACGCCGAACTGGCCCGCCGCGGCGCGCCGTTGGAGCACCTCTGGGTGGTCGACGACGCCCAGGCCGAACTGCCGCCCGGGGTCCGGGCCGTCCGGATCTGGAGCCCGGAGTGGTACCGCGCGCTGGCCACCTGCCGGTACCTGGTCGGCAACACGCACTTCCCGGACTTCCTGGAGCGCCGCCCCGGCCAGGTGGTGCTCCAGACCTGGCACGGCTCGCTGCTGAAGCGGATCGCCCACGACGTCGACAACCCCTGGCTGGCCGACCACGGCTACCTGGAGGCGCTCGACCGGGAGACCCCGCAGTGGAGCCTGCTGCTCTCCCCCAGCCCGTTCGCCACCCCGATCCTGCGCCGCGCGTTCCGCTACGACGGCGAGATCCTGGAGGCCGGCTACCCGCGCAACGACGTGCTCGCCCGCCCCGACGAGGCCGCCGCAGCGGCCGTCCGCCGTCGGCTCGGCATCCCGGACGGCAAGCGGATCGTGCTGTACGCGCCGACCTGGCGCGAGGACCAGCAGCGCGGTGACGGCGACGGCTTCCGGCTCGGCCTGCGGCTGGACCTCGACCACGCCCGGCGCCTGCTCGGCCGGGACCACGTGCTGCTGATCCGCCCGCACGCGCACGTCCGCGAGCCGCTGCCGGGCGCCGGGGACGGCTTCCTGTACGACTGCGGGGACTATCCCGACCCGCAGGAACTGCTGCTGGTCGCGGACGTCCTGGTGACCGACTACTCGTCGATCATGTTCGACTTCGCCGTCACCGGCCGCCCGGTGCTCTTCTTCACCTACGACCTGGAGCACTACCGCGACACCCTGCGCGGCTTCTACTTCGACTTCGAGCCGCAGGCCCCCGGCCCGCTCGTCCCCACCTCGGCCGGACTGCTCGGCGCGCTGCGCGAACTCGCCGACACCGGCGCGGCCCTGCCGCCCGGGTACGCGGAGCGCCACCGGCGCTTCCGGGCCGAGCACTGCGTCCTGGACGACGGCGGCGCGTCCCGCCGGGTGGTCGACCGGATGCTCGAACTCGGAAGGTCAGTACGGTAGTTGAAGATCAGGGCGGTAGTTCAGGAGAACAGGTAGCTCCGCCAGGGCCGCCAGACCTCGTCCGCGTCGAAGCGGGAGAGGCCGAAGCCCGGCACCGGGAAGGCCGCCCGGAAGCCGCGCGCCTGCGCGTACGCCTGGTCCAGCGCGTCGTCCGGCAGGCCGTGCGCGACCGTCACGTGCGGGTGGTACGGGAACGCCAGCTCGCGGGCCAGCGGGCCGGAGCGGACGTCCGCCTCCAGCAGCCGGCACTCCTGCGCGCCCTCCTCGACCCGGACGAACACCACCGGGGAGACCGGGCGGAAGGTGCCGGCGCCGCGCAGCAGCATCCGGAACGGCCGGTGCGCGGCCGCCACCGCCGCCAGGTGCTCCTCGATCTTCGGCAGCGCCTCGGCGGGCACCTCGGTCGGCGGCAGCAGGGTGACGTGTGTCGGTATCGACCGGGCCAGCGGATCGCCGTGCCCGGCCCGGGCGTCCTGGATCCGCGCACCGTACGGATCCGGAACGCTCACGGACACGCCGATGGTGACGGCCTCGGGGAGACCGTCACCATCGGGCAGGTGTGTGAGGGGAGTCACCGCTTGGCGGCCGGGAGGAAGCCGACCCGGTCGTACACCGTCTCCAGCGTCTGCGCGGCCACCTCGCGGGCCTTCTCGGCGCCGATCGCCAGCACCCTGTCCAGCTCGGCCGGGTCGTCCAGGAACGTGCGGGTGCGCTCCTGGAAGGGAGTGACCCACTCGGTGAACAGCTCGGCCAGCTCGGTCTTCAGGGCGCCGTACATCTTGCCCTCGAAGTGCGCGACCAGCTGGTCGATCGACTGGCCGCTGAGCGCGGAGTGGATGCGCAGCAGGTTGGAGACGCCGGGCTTCCCGTCCTCGTCGTAGGAGACGACGGTGCCGGTGTCGGTGACGGCGCTCTTGAACTTCTTGGCGCTGACCTTCGCCTCGTCCAGCAGGTTGACCAGGCCCTTGTCCGAGGAGGCGGACTTGCTCATCTTGGCGCCCGGGTCCTGGAGGTCCTGGATCTTCGCCGTCTCCTTGAGGATGTACGGCTTCGGCACCGTGAAGGTCGGGCTGTAGCGGGTGTTGAAGCGGTCGGCGAGGTCGCGGGTGAGCTCCAGGTGCTGGCGCTGGTCCTCGCCGACCGGGACGGCGTCCGCCTGGTAGAGCAGGACGTCCGCGACCATGAGCACCGGGTAGGTGAACAGGCCGACCGTGGTGCTGTCCGCGCCGTGCCGGACGGACTTGTCCTTGAACTGGGTCATCCGGGAGGCCTCGCCGAAGCCGGTGAGGCAGTTCATCACCCAGGCGAGCTGCGCGTGCTCGGGCACGTGCGACTGGACGAACAGGGTGCAGTGCTCCGGGTCCAGGCCGGCGCCGAGCAGCTGTGCGGCGGAGACCCGGGTGTTCTCGCGCAGTTCCTTCGGGTCCTGCGAGACGGTGATCGCGTGCAGGTCGACGACCATGTAGAAGGCGTCGTTCTCCTTCTGCAGGTCCACCCACTGGCGCACCGCGCCCAGGTAGTTGCCGAGGTGGAACGAGCCGGAGGTGGGCTGGATGCCGGAGAGAACCCGGGGACGGTCCTTGACCGGACCAGTGACCGCTGCGTTGACCATGCGGGCCATTGTTCCAGTTCCACCGGGCGCTCAGGAAACGTCCGCCCCAGGAGGTTCCGCCAGTGTGACCGCACTCACCCTCACCCTGGCGATCCGCCGGCCCTCCAACTTGGCCACCGTCAGCAGCACCCCTCCACCGCCCTCGACCGGGACGCGCACCTGGTCGCCCTCCCGGGGCAGCCGGCCGAGCGAGGCGACCAGGCAGCCCGCCACCGTCTCGTACGGGCCCTCGGGCAGGGTGGCGCCGGTCTCCTCGGTGAAGTCGCCGAGGTTGAGCAGGCCGTCCAGCTCCATGCCGCCGCCGACCAGCCGGCGGGTCGCGGCCGTCTCCGGCCGGTCGTACTCGTCCCGGATCTCGCCGATCACCTCCTCGACCAGGTCCTCCAGGGTGACGATCCCGGCGGTGCCGCCGTACTCGTCCACCACGATGGCCAGGTGGTGGCCCTCGCGGCGCATCTCGCCCATCGCCTCCAGCACCCGCTTGGTGCCGGGCAGCAGCTTCACCGGGCGGGCCAGGTCGCGGACCTTGGCGGCCTGCTCGCCGCGCGCGCCGTACAGGTCGCGGACGTGCACGAAGCCGACCACGGCGTCGGCGCTGCCCTCGACCACCGGGTAGCGCGAGTGCGGCGAGGTGTCCGCCTGGTGCCGGACGGCGGCCAGCGGGCGCTCGGCGTCCAGGAAGGTCACCTCGGTGCGCGGGACCATCACCTCGCGCAGCTGCCGCTCCCCGGCGGAGAACACGTCCGCGATCAACGCCCGTTCGTCGCTTCCGAGTTCGGTGTTGGCGGCAACCAGGCCGCGCAGCTCCTCGGAGCTCATCGAGCCACGGCCGGCGGCCGGGTCGCCGCCCAGCAGGCGGACCATCAGGTTGGTGGAGTGGCCGAGCAGCCAGATCACCGGGCGCAGCGCCACCGACATCACGTCCACCACCGGGGCCGCGATCACCGCGATCGACTCGGCCCGCTGCAGGCCGATCCGCTTGGGGGTGAGTTCGCCGAGCACCAGCGAGACGTAGCTGATCACCAGGGTGAGGCCGACCAGGGCGATCGCGTCGGCGACGCCCTCGGTGAGCCCGGCCCGGACGAACAGCGGGGCGACCTTGCCGGCCAGGGTGTCCGCGCCGAAGGCGGCGGACAGGAAGCCCATGCAGGTCACGCCGACCTGGACGGCGGCCAGGAAGCGGTTGGGGTCGGCGGCCAGGTGCGCGGCCCGGGCGGACCGCCGGGTGCCGAGCGCCTCCAGCGTCCGGATCTGGCCCTCGCGCAGCGAGATCAGCGAGATCTCGGCGACGTTGAACAGCCCGCCCAGCAGGATGAAGACGAGGACGAGCAGAGCGTCCCCGAGGGTTTCGTTCACAGCGGGTCAGTGTAGGACCGGCCGGCGCCCGGGGAGTGGAAGAAGGGGCGGCGGCCGGTCACACGGCGGCCCGCCGCCTCCGGGAAGGAGACGGCGGGCCGTCGGGAAAAGCTGTGCTGCGGGGCTCAGATGAGGCCCAGCTCCTGGACCGCGTCGCGCTCCTCGGTCAGCTCCTTGACCGAGGCGTCGATGCGGGCGCGCGAGAAGTCGGAGATCTCCAGGCCCTGGACGATCTCGAACTTGCCGGCCTTGGTGGTGACCGGGAAGGAGGAGATCAGGCCCTGCGGGACGCCGTAGGAGCCGTCCGAGACGACGCCCATGGAGGTCCAGTCGCCCTCGGCGGTGCCGTTGACCCAGGTGTACACGTGGTCGATGGCGGCGTTGGCGGCCGAGGCGGCCGAGGAGGCGCCACGGGCCTCGATGATGGCCGCGCCGCGCTTGGCGACGGTCGGGATGAAGGTCTCGTCCAGCCAGGCCTGATCGCTGCCGATGGCCTCGAAGGCCGGCTTGCCGGCGATCTCGGCCTGGAAGATGTCCGGGTACTGGGTGGCGGAGTGGTTGCCCCAGATGGTGACGCGCTTGATGTCGGAGACGGGCGCACCGGTCTTGACGGAGAGCTGGCCGACCGCGCGGTTGTGGTCCAGGCGGGTCATCGCGGTGAAGCGCTCGGCCGGGACGTCCGGGGCGTTGCGCTGGGCGATCAGGGCGTTGGTGTTGGCCGGGTTGCCGACGACCAGGACCTTGATGTCGTCCGCGGCGTGGTCGTTGATGGCCTTGCCCTGCGGGCCGAAGATGCCGCCGTTGGCCTGCAGCAGGTCGCCGCGCTCCATGCCGGCGGTGCGCGGACGGGCGCCGACCAGCAGCGCGACGTTGGCGCCGTCGAAGGCCTCGTTCGGGTTGGCGGTGATCGTGATGTCACGCAGCAGCGGGAACGCGCAGTCGACGAGCTCCATGGCGGTGCCCTCGGCGGCCTTGAGGCCCTGCGGGATCTCCAGGAGGCGCAGGTTCACCGGGACGTCGGCACCGAGCAGGTGGCCCGAGGCGATGCGGAAGAGCAGCGCGTAGCCGATCTGGCCGGCCGCTCCGGTGATGGTGACGTTGACGGGGGTGCGGGTCATTTCTACCTTCTCCAGCAGATCGCCAGGTGCCCCAGGCACACCGGCGCGCTGGAGCCGAGGATGGTCTCTCGACATCGAGAGACCGGCGTCAGGTTATCGCAAAGGGAAGCGTACGCCGCGGGTGCGGGCCTGGCTGATGCGTCACAACGGACGGCGGCCCCCGCCCTGGCTCGCAGGGCGGGGGCCGTCACGGTCACCCCGGCGTCAGTGCTTGGGCCGGCCGATCAACTTGCCGATGTTGTCGAGCAACGGGATCTCCAGCCACGGGTTCGGCTGCGCCACCAGGGTCAGCAGCACGATCGACGCTCCCAGGAAGGTCAGCACGATCACGTCGGTGAAGCGGCTGCGCACCGCCAGCATCCCGACCTCGGGCAGCACCAGCCGCAGGACGGCCCCGAGCAGCACCCCGCAGCCGAGGATCAGCAGCCCGTACTTGAAGCCGTCCTTGAAGTCGGCGAACCAGGTGACCGCGAGGCCGGCCCCGACCACCAGCAGGACCAGCGTTATCGGCCACTGCCGGACCGGCAGGGTGTGGTCGCGTCCGAGGGCTGCGGCCGCGCCCTCGGGCGGCAGGGTGCCGGTGGTCTTGACCGGCCTGCGCGGGGTCCGCGCCGGTCGCGGTTCCGTCATGCTCGCCGTCCCTCGTGGTGGTGTCGGTCGCGGGGTCAGACGCCGGCGCGGCGCTCGGCCGCCACGACGATGTTGTTAAGCAGCATCGCGCGGGTCATCGGGCCCACGCCGCCGGGGTTCGGGGAGATCCAGGCGGCCACCTCGGCCACGCCCGGGTGCACGTCGCCGACGATCTTGCCCTCGCTGCGGCTGACGCCCACGTCCAGCACCGCCGCGCCCGGCTTGACGTCCTCCGGCTTGACCAGGTGCGGCACGCCCGCGGCGGCCACGATGATGTCGGCCTTGCGCAGGTGGTAGCCGAGGTCCCGGGTGCCGGTGTGGCACAGGGTCACGGTGGCGTTCTCGCTGCGGCGGGTCAGCAGCAGGCCGATCGAGCGGCCGACGGTGACGCCGCGGCCGACCACGACCACCTCGGCGCCGTTGATCTCGACGTCGTGCCGGCGCAGCAGCTCGACGATGCCCAGCGGGGTGCACGGCAGCGGCCCCTCGATGCCCAGGGCGAGCCGGCCGAGCGAGGTCGGGTGCAGGCCGTCGGCGTCCTTGTCCGGGTCCATCAGCTCCAGGACCGGGTTCTGGTCCAGGCCCTTGGGCAGCGGCAGCTGGACGATGTAGCCGGTGCAGGAGGGGTCGGCGTTGAGCTCGCGGACGACGTTCTCGACGTCCTCCTGGGTGGCGGTCGCGGGCAGCTCGCGCTGGATCGAGGCGATGCCGACCTCGGCGCAGTCCTTGTGCTTCCCGTTGACGTACCAGCGGCTGCCCGGGTCGTCGCCGACCAGGACGGTGCCGAGGCCGGGCGTGACGCCCTTCGCCTTGAGGACCGCCACGCGGGCGGCGAGTTCGGACTTGATCGCGGCGGCGGTGGCCTTGCCATCGAGAATCTGGGCAGTCATGACCCCATTCTCCCGGATCCCGGCAAGCCGCCGCACCAGGGCCCGTCTTCGAACTCCCGCCGTCCTCCCGCCGGCCCCCGCCGTCCTCCCGTCCTGCGGTCGGACGGGTTCGGACGGGTACGGAAGGCCCGGACCACGTTGCGGTTGCGCCACAGTCTCGGTCCGGCGCGCGGAACCGGCTGGACACGGCCCCGCCGTCCGGTTGACGATATGCGGGCATTCCCTGCCGCGACCCGGCCCGGTGACGGGCCGACGGACACCCGGCGGGGGCGTACCCGGGGGAAAGAGCACGTGAGCCGACCACTTCAGACCGAGCCGCCCGACCACTGCGGCGCCGTCCTGCCCGCAGCGGGCCCGTCGACGACTCCGCTCGCACTGCTCTCACCGCTCTCAGCGCTCTCACCGCGCGCCTGAGCCGGCCGCGCCCGGATCCGCTCCGGGCTGTCACTCCCCTCCGTTAGCGTCCCGTTCCACCGGCGACCCGACTCGCCAACCGGAACCGGGCCCTCCGTCCCGTCCCCACGTCCCCGCAACTGCCCGGAGGCATCGATGAGTTACCCGCCCGACCCGAACAACCCGAACAACCCGTACGGCCAGCCGCCGCAGGCTCCCGGCTACGGCTACCCCCAGCAGGCCCCGCCGGCCGGGTACGGCTACCCGCCGCCCGCGCCGGGCTACGGCGGACCGGGCTACGGCTACCCGCCGGCCGTCCCGCAGAACATGCCGGGCCTGGTGGTCACCACCCGGGTGCTGCTGTTCATCATCGGCGCCGTGCAGATCATCGGTGGCGGCATCTACCTGATAGCCGCCGCGGCGGCCAAGGAGGTCACCAACCGGGCCCAGCAGATCGACGGGAGCGACCCGTTCAACGGCTTCGGCAACGCGGCGGCCGGCGTGCTGGTGGTCGTCGGCATCGTGTGCGCGCTGTTCGCGGCCTTCTCCATCACGCTGGGCGTGAAGTTCGGCAAGGGCGGGCCCGCGGTCCGCATCACCACCCTGGTGTACGGCTCGTTCGGCGCGCTGCTCGGCCTGCTGGGGCTGGCCGGCTCGTTCGCCAACAACGCCAACCCGGTCGGCATCGTCTTCACGCTGATGTGGCTCGCGGTCTCGATCACGATGATCGTCGGGATGAGCGTCAAGGACGGCGTCGCCTGGTTCGCCCGGCCGCGCTACTGACCGGCCGCACCACTGACCGGCCCGGTCCGAGCCGATCGGACGACGAGCGGCCCGGCTCCCCTTCCGGAGGAGCCGGGCCGCTCTGTCATGCCGTCACCCGGGCGGTGCGCCGGGCGAGCGGTGGAACGCGATCAGTGGAAGAAGTGCCGCGCACCGGTGAAGTACATCGTCACCCCGGCCTCGGCGGCCGCCGCGACGACCTCCTCGTCCCGGATCGAACCGCCCGGCTGGACGATCGCCTTGACGCCGGCCGCGATCAGGATGGCAGGGCCGTCCGCGAACGGGAAGAACGCGTCCGAGGCCGCGTACGCGCCCTTGGCCCGCTCCCCGGCCCGCTCGACCGCGAGCTTGCAGGAGTCGACCCGGTTGACCTGGCCCATGCCGACGCCCACCGAGGCGCCGTCCTTGGCCAGCAGGATCGCGTTGGACTTGACGGCCCGGCAGGCCCGCCAGGCGAAGGCCAGCTCGGCCAGCTCGGCCTCGGACAGCGCCTCACCGGTGGCCAGCCGCCAGTTCGCCGGGTCGTCGCCCTCGGCCTGCACCCGGTCGGCGTCCTGGAGCAGCACGCCGCCGGAGACCGGGCGCAGCTCCTGGCGGTTGGCCGGCGCCTCGGGGGCCAGCAGCACCCGCAGGTTCTTCTTCCGGGCCAGCACCTCGACGGCGCCGTCCTCGTAACCGGGGGCCACCACGACCTCGGTGAAGATCGGGGCGATCTGCTCGGCCAGCTCGACGGTGACCGGGCGGTTGACCGCGATCACGCCGCCGTACGCCGAGACCGGGTCGCACTCGTGCGCCTTGCGGTGCGCCTCGGCGACGTCCGCGCCGGTCGCGATGCCGCACGGGTTGGCGTGCTTGATGATCGCGACGGCCGGCTCGGCGTGGTCGTACGCGGCGCGGCGGGCGGCGTCGGTGTCGACGTAGTTGTTGTACGACATCTCCTTGCCGTGCAGCTGCTCCGCGCCGGCCAGGCCGCCGCTGCCGTCGCTGTACAGCGCGGCGCCCTGGTGCGGGTTCTCGCCGTAGCGCAGCACGTTCTGCCGCTCCCAGGTGGCACCCAGGAACTCCGGGAACCGCTCGTCGCTCGGCGCGTAGCCGGCCTCGAACCAGGAGGCGACCGCGACGTCGTACGCGGCGGTGTGCGCGAACGCCGCACCGGCCAGGCGCTTGCGGGTGGCCAGGTCGAAGCCGCCCTCCTGGGCGGCCCGCAGCACGTCGACGTAACGGGCCGGGTCGACCACCACGGCCACCGACGGGTGGTTCTTGGCGGCGGCGCGGACCATGCTCGGGCCGCCGATGTCGATCTGCTCGACGCACTCGTCCGGGGTGGCGCCCGAGGCGACGGTGGCCTTGAACGGGTAGAGGTTCACCACGACCAGGTCGAAGGGCTCGACGCCCAGCTCGGCCAGCTGCGCGCGGTGCGACTCCAGCCGCAGGTCGGCGAGCACGCCGGCGTGCACGCGGGGGTGCAGCGTCTTCACGCGCCCGTCCAGGCACTCCGGGAAGCCGGTCAGCTCGGAGACCTCGGTCACCGGGACGCCGGCGGCGGCGATCCGGCCGGCGGTGGAGCCGGTGGAGACGATGGCGACCCCGGCGGCGTGCAGGCCCTGGGCCAGCTCCTCCAGACCGGTCTTGTCGTACACGCTGATCAGCGCACGACGGATCGGACGGATGTTCTCCGAAACGGGGGGCGTGGTGGAGCTGGCACTCATGCCGGAATCCATACCTTTCGGTCCTCGATGCGGTGGCCCTCGCGGGCCAGCCGGCCCACGACGTCGACGAGCAGCTTGCGCTCGACAGTCTTGATGCGCTCGTGCAGCGCTTCGCCGCCATCGGCGTGGTCGGCGTCGACAACCTCGACGACGCCCTGCGCGATGATCGGCCCGGTGTCCACCCCGGCGTCGACCAGGTGGACGGTGCAGCCGGTGACCCTCACCCCGTACGCGAGCGCGTCGGTGACGCCGTGGGCGCCGGGGAAGGAGGGCAGCAGTGCGGGATGGGTGTTGACGATCCGCCCGGCGAAGGCCGCGATGAACTCGGGGCCGAGGATCTTCATGAACCCGGCCGTGACCACCAGGTCCGGCTCGTGGGCGGCGACGGCGGCGGTCAGCGCGCGGTCCCAGTCGGCCCGGTCGGCGAAGTCCTTCACCCGGTGGACGAAGACCGGCAGGCCCGCCTTCTCGGCCCGCTCCAGGCCCGCGATGCCGTCGCGGTCCGCACCCACGGCGAGGATCTCGGCGCCGTACGCCGGATCGGCTGCGGCGTCGAGCAGCGCCTGCAGATTGGTACCGGAACCGGAGACCAGCACCACCAGGCGGGCCGGTCCGGGCGTACGGGGCGGGAAGAGCTGGGCGGGGGCGGCGGCCACTGCGCGATTCTCCGTAGGTCGGGCGCCGCCCGCTGGTACGTCCACCGGTGGTGGGGCCACTACGAACGGCAGGTCGAGCGAGGGGGAACACCAGGAGAACCCACCGCGACGCGGGCACCCGGGAACCTCTGCGAGCTGCTGACCGTCACCACGATAACGGCTGGTCGGACGGCCTCCGCACCCTCCCGGCGGCGCTACGCGCGTAGTTGAGACGGGGATCTCCTCCGGCCCGCACAGCGGAGTCGCCCCGGGCACGGGCCCTCCCGGCACCCCCGCAGCGGGCAGGCCGCCTGAGGACCGGCGAACGGCTGCGGGATCATAGGGAAGGCGGGAGACCGCCGCCCCGACCGAGAAGGAATGGCTGAACCATGAGCAGCGGTGACGACACCGGCGAGCGCAACCCCTTCGCGCCGCCGCCGGCGGATGCCCCGGACCAGCCGTGGCAGCCGCGCAACCCCTGGCCCGGCGAGGGCCCGGACGGCACCGGCGGCCAGGGCGCCGGCGAACGCCCGCAGCTCCCGCCGCCGCACCCCTGGGGCCCCGGCCGGCCCGAGGACGGCCGCCCCACCCCACCGGCCCCGCAGCCGCCCAAGCTCGACCCCGCCGACCCCGCCCAGCGCCGGGCCCGCAACGCCGCACTGGCCGGGCCGCTCGCGCTGGTCTGCCTGTTCGCCGGCTTCCACTGGGCCGCCCTGTTCGTCGGCGCGCTCGGCATCGTGTGGGGCATCAGCGCGCTGCGGACCCCCAAGCCCGCCCCGGCCGCCGCCGTCACCGGCGCCGCCCCCCAGACCGCCGCCCGCCAGCCCGCCGCCCCGAACCCGCTCACCCCGGCCGCGCTCGCCGGAATCCTCACCGGCGCGATGACCGTCGTGGTCGCGACCTCGGTGATCGGCCTCGGGATGTACTACAACGACTACGTCACCTGCGTCCGGGACTCGCTGACCTCCGTCGGCGCCGACAACTGCGACCGGTTCGCGCCCAAGTGGTACGTCGACTTCACCGGGAACGCCGGCTAGGCCCGGTCCGGCCGATCTTGCCGGACACGCCCTAGTCACTTCCGGGGCCCCGCCCGCCCAGGCGCAGCACCGCGCCGTACCCGCGGGCCCGCAGCAGCAGCACCCCCCGGCGCAGCCGCTCGGCCGACCGGGCGCGGGCGGCGGGCAGGGCCTCCTCGTCGAGTTCCTCGGCGGCCTGCCCGTCAACCTCTCCGTCGACCCCTTCGTCGACCTCCGGGACGGTCGCGGGGCACAGCGCCCGATGGCGTACCAGCAGCGCGCCCGGCACGGCCACCAGCGCGAACCAGCCCGCCGCCGCCGGTCCCGTCCACCAGGGCGCCGGCCCCAGCCGGGCCATCCGGCCGCCCGCCAGCGCGCCACCCGCCAGCCAGCTCGCCGCCGCCACCGCGACGCCGGTCAGCAGCGCCGCCACCAGCACCGCCACCACCGTCACCGCGAGCGGCCACGGTCCGTCGCCGCCCCCGTTGCCGTCCCCGTCGCCGGTCCCGGACCCCGCCTCGGCCGCTGCGCGCGGGCCGGCCGCCGCCCGGCCCAGCAGCACCGCCGGCACCACCCCCGCCAGCACCGGCAGCAGCAGTGCCGCCAGCCGCCAGCCGCCCGGGCCCTCCGCCGGCAGCAGGGCGAACATCGGGAACTCCGGGACGGGGCCCAGCACGGTGCCGCCCGGCGCCACCACCGTCCCGGAACCCACCGCGAACCCCGGGCCCAGGGCGTACGCCGTCCCCCAGAGCACCGCGTTCGGCAGCAGCACCACCCCGAGCAGCAGCAGCCCGACCAGGGCCGCCGGCCCGCGCCCGAGCACCGCCATCCCGTGCCCGCCCCCGACCGCCGCGTCCAGCGCCGCCGCCACCGCCACCAGCACCCCGCCCGCCGCCACCAGGCCCGCCCCGGCCGCCAGCACCGAGCCGCGCACCGCCGCCGCGCCGCCGGCCGGTCGGAGCGGCGCGGGCAGCCGGTCCAGCAGCGGCCACGCCGGGCGGCGGGGCGGGGCGTCGGGGCCGGCGGCCCGGGCCGAACGCGCGCCCGCCGCCGTCGCCAGCCCGGCCAGCAACCCCACCACCAGGACGTCCGGCAGCACCCTGGCCCGGAACAGCCCGGCGCCCGTGCAGTGCAGCATCACCGCCACCGCGACCGCGCAGTAGCCCGCCCAGACCGCCGCCGGGCCGCCCCAGCGCGGCCGGGGCCCGCTCCGCGACGCCACCGCGGCGGCGGCCCGGTACAGCTGAGCCACCGCCAGCACGCCCAGCAGCAGCGGGGTGACGGTCAGCGGGGCGCCCGCGTCCCCCCGCAGCACCGGCGCGCCGTGCCCGAGCAGCCACAGCGCCCCCGCCAACCGGGTGGCGCCGGTCGCCCCGTTGTCCGCGTACGGCGTCGCCACCCAGAGTCCGAGCACCGGCACCCCGACCACCGCCAGGCCGACCAGTGCCGTCCGCACCCCCGCCAACAGGTCGGCCGGCAACGGGCGTCCGCCCAATTCGCCCGGCAGTTCCAGGATCGGACGGCCCATCAGCTGCGTCATGCGCCTCATGGTGCCAAGGCGACTCGCCATGCCCCGTGAAGCAGCAAACCGCCGCCGTGTCCCAGATTATTGGCTTATGCGCATTTTCAGACCCGATCCCCAAGCCGCCGGCGCACCGGCCCGGAGCGTCTGATGACCACGCCACCCACCGCCGAACACCCCGCCGGCGCCGACTCCCCCACCCCCGAGAACCGCCCCCGCAAACCCCGGGCCACCCGCCCCGACCAGGACGCGGCGCGCCCCCTAGGGAAACTGACGCCCCGTGAGGCCCAGGTGCTCGCCCACCTCGCCGCCGGTCGCGACCTCCCGCAGGCGGCCGCCGCCCTCGGCGTCACCCCGGCCACCGCCCGCAGCTACGTCCAGCGGGCCATGCGCAAACTCGGCGCGGCCACCGAGGCCGAGGCCGTCGCCCTCACCACCGCCCGCCCGAAGAGCCCCGACCCCGCACCACCCGGCCCCACACCACCCGGCCCCGACGCGCCGGGCGACGCCCAGGCGGACCCTGCCGCCGCCCCCCGTACCCCCGACCCCGCGCCGCCGCGCCCGCCCGTCCTCGGCACCGGAGGAGAGCACCCCGGCCAGGCCACCCACCCCGCGCACGCCCACGCCCACGCCACCGACGCCGCTAGCGCCCAGGCGGCCCCGAACGCCCCGGGAGGGAGCATCAGCACACCCGCCGCCACCATGACACCGCCTGGCACCCGCGACACCCCGCCCGCGGCGCAGGCCCGACCCGACGACCCGGCCGCCGGCACCGGGCGGCCCGCCCACGCGGCCACGCCGGCCGACGACGAGCGGGCCGGGCCGGCCGGGAGCTTCGAGGAGCTGTACGAGCAGGCGCACACCCGGCTGGTGCAGCAGATGTTCCTGCTGACCGCCTGCCGGCACCGGGCGGCGCACTGCGTCCGGCTGGCGTTCGGGGCCGCGCGCCGGGGCTGGGCGGAGGTGGCCGCGACGGGGGATCCGGAAGGGTGGGTGCGGGTACGGGCGTGCGAGCTGGCGCTGTCCCCGTGGCACCGGGGCGGGCCCCGGCGGATGCACGCCTGGAAGCTGCCGCACCGGCGGATCCGGGTGCGGCCGGCGGACGAGTCGCAGGCGGTGCTGCCCGATCACGACCGGCTGACCGACCGGGACCGGGCGCTGCTGAAGGCGCTGCGGCGGCTGTCCCGGCCGCAGCGCCGGGCGCTGGTGCTGCACGACGGGCTGGGCCTGCCGGCGGCGGCGGTCGCGGTGGAGGTGGAGTCGACGCTGGCGGCGGCCGAGGGGCGGGTGTGGGCGGCCCGGGTGGCGCTGGCCCGGTGGGTGCCGGAGCTGCTGGGGCCGGATCCGGCGGCACCGGGGTTCGCGGACGGCCTGAGCGGGCTGCTGCACCGGGCGGCGGTCCGGGGCTGCCCGCAGCCGCACCGGCCGCCGGTGCCGGTGCTGCTGGCCCGGCACCGGCTGTGGACGGCGAGCCGGACGGGGGCGGCGGCGCTGCTGACGGCGGCGGTGGGCGGGGCGGCGCTGGCGACGCTGGTGGGGATCCGGCCGGTGACGCTGTTCCGGTCCCCGGAGCCGCCGGAGCCGGCGATGTGCCTGTCGACGGCGAACGCGGGCGTGCCGGGCGTGCCTGTTGTGCCGGGTGTGCCGGCGCTGCCGGGCGGGCCGCCGAACGTCGTCCGCAGCCTGTGGTGCAGCCCGACGCCGGGGGTGGAGGCGGTCGTGGTGGAGTCGGCGCCGCAGGCCGCCGCGCGGTGGGAGCTGCCGGCGGTCGCCCGGGGGGCGGGCGCCCCGCCGCCGCAGGGCCCGGAGGTCTGCCCGCTGTGGTCACCGCTGCCGTGCACGACCGGGCCGACGCCGTACTGACGGCGTCCGCGAACGCGCGAGCGCCCCTGCCCGTGAAAGGGCAGGGGCGCTCGCTGCGCAGTCGACCGACGTCAGCCGGCGATGATCTCGCGCGCCAGGCGGGCGGTCTCGGACGGCGTCTTGCCGACCTTGACACCGGCGGCCTCGAGGGCCTCCTTCTTCGCCTGGGCGGTGCCCGAGGAGCCGGAGACGATGGCGCCGGCGTGGCCCATGGTCTTGCCCTCGGGGGCGGTGAAGCCCGCGACGTAGCCGACGACCGGCTTGGTGACGTGCTCGGCGATGTAGGCCGCGGCACGCTCCTCGGCGTCGCCGCCGATCTCACCGATCATGACGATGAGCTCGGTCTCCGGGTCCTCCTGGAACGCCTTGAGGGCGTCGATGTGGGTGGTGCCGATGACCGGGTCACCGCCGATGCCCACGGCCGAGGAGAAGCCGATGTCCCGCAGCTCGTACATGAGCTGGTAGGTCAGGGTGCCCGACTTCGAGACCAGACCGATCTTGCCGGAGGTGGTGATGTCGGCCGGGATGATGCCGGCGTTCGACTGTCCGGGGCTGATCAGGCCGGGGCAGTTCGGGCCGATGATCCGGGTCTTGTTGCCCTTCGAACCGGCGTACGCCCAGAAGGCGGCGGTGTCGTGCACCGGAACGCCCTCGGTGATGACGACGGCCAGGCCGATCTCGGCGTCGATGGCCTCGACGACGGCGTCCTTGGTGAACTTCGGCGGCACGAAGATGACGGTGACATCGGCACCGGTCTTCTCCATGGCCTCGGCGACGCCGCCGAAGACGGGCACCTCGGTGCCGTCGACGTCGACCGTGGTGCCGGCCTTGCGCGGGTTGACACCGCCGACGATCTGGGTGCCGGAGGCGAGCATGCGGCGGGTGTGCTTCATGCCCTCGGAGCCGGTCATGCCCTGGACGATGACCTTGCTGTCCTTGGTAAGGAAGATAGCCATGGTGTGAAAGTCCCCTTCCTTACTTGTTGGCCAGCTCGGCGGCGCGGTCAGCGGCGCCGTCCATGGTGTCCACGCGCTGGACCAGCGGGTGGTTGGCGTCGTCGAGGATCTTGCGACCCAGCTCCGCGTTGTTGCCGTCCAGACGGACGACCAGCGGCTTGGTGACGTTCTCGCCCTTGCTCTCCAGGAGCGCGAGGGCCTGCACGATGCCGTTGGCGACCGCGTCACAGGCGGTGATGCCGCCGAAGACGTTGACGAACACCGACTTGACGTCGGGGTCGCCCAGGATGATCTCCAGGCCGTTCGCCATGACCTCGGCGGAGGCGCCGCCGCCGATGTCGAGGAAGTTGGCGGGCTTGACGCCGCCGTGGTTCTCACCGGCGTAGGCGACCACGTCGAGGGTGCTCATCACGAGGCCCGCGCCGTTGCCGATGATGCCGACCTGGCCGTCGAGCTTGACGTAGTTCAGGCCCTTGGCCTTGGCGGCGGCCTCCAGCGGGTTGGCCGCGGCCTTGTCCTCCAGGGCCTCGTGCTCGGGCTGGCGGAACTCGGCGTTCTCGTCCAGCGAGACCTTGCCGTCAAGCGCGATGATCTTGCCCTCGCCGGACTTGATCAGCGGGTTGACCTCGACGAGGAGCGCGTCCTCGGCGATGAAGACCTTCCACAGCTTCTGCAGGACGTCGGCAACCTGGTCGGCGATCTCGGCCGGGAACTTCGCCGCGGCGACGATCTCGGCGGCCTTCTCCGGGGTGCAGCCCTCGTTGGCGTCGACCGGGATCTTGGCGAGCGCGTCGGGGTTCTCCTCGGCGACGACCTCGATCTCCACGCCGCCCTCGACGCTGGCCATCGCCAGGAAGGTGCGGTTGGTGCGGTCCAGCAGGAACGAGACGTAGTACTCGTCCTTGATGTCCGCGGTCTGGGCCAGCATCACCTTGTGGACGGTGTGGCCCTTGATGTCCATGCCGAGGATCGCCTCGGCCTTGGCGACGGCGTCAGCCGGGTCGGAGGCGAGCTTCACGCCACCGGCCTTGCCTCGGCCACCCACCTTCACCTGAGCCTTGACGACGGCGCGGCCGCCGAAGCGCTCCGCGATGGCGGCAGCGTCTGCGGCGGTCTCGATCACATCACCGTCAAGCACGGGCACACCGTGCTTGGCGAAGAGGTCCCTCGCCTGGTACTCGAACAGGTCCACGTGTTTGTCCTTGTTCGTGGTCGCGGATTGTGTCTCTACGAGCGTGCCACGGCAGGATCTTCGCTGCGGGTCGTCGGGGCGGTGCGGGTACGCAGAGGTACGGCCTTGCGGCCCACACAGCCACGGGCGCACACGTCAATCAACACGCGCGTCACGTCCGTCTGGCAGGTTATCCCCGTACGACGGGACTGTTTCGCCCGGGGCCTGCCCGTCCGTGGTGAGAACCGTCACAGACAGCCTACGGGGGCGGTCGGCGCACCCCCCGTCCGCCGGTCGGCCGGTTCGCACGTCCGGGTGAATCCTCACACTCCCTGGTCAGGCACCGGCAGCGGGCGCTTCTCGATCGCCGCGGCCATGATCTCCGGAAAGGCGTCCGGGGTGCAGGCGAAGGCCGGGGCCCCCAGGGCGGCCAGGGCGGCGGCGTGGGCGTGGTCGTAGGCGGGCGCACCTTCGTCGGAGAGCGCCAGCAGGGCGATGAACTGGACGCCGGCCGCCTTCATCGCGGCGACGCGCTTGAGCATGCCGTCCCGGATGCCGCCCTCGTAGAGGTCGCTGATCAGCACCACCACGGTCTCGGACGGCCGGGTGATCCTCGACTGGCAGTAGGCGAGCGCGCGGTTGATGTCGGTGCCGCCGCCGAGCTGGGTGGCGAACAGGACGTCGACCGGGTCGGTGAGCTGTTCGGTGAGGTCGACCACCGAAGTGTCGAAGACGACCAGCCGGGTGTCCAGCGTGCGCATCGAGGCGAGCACCGCGCCGAACACCGCCGAGTGCACCACCGACGGGGCCATCGAGCCGGACTGGTCGATGCAGAGGATGACGTCCTTCTTCACCGCGCGCTGGGCGCGGGCGTAGCCGACCAGCCGCTCGGGCACGACGGTGCCGTGCTCGGGCAGGTAGTTCTTCAGGTTGGCCCGGATGGTGCGGTCCCAGTCGATGTCGCGGTGGCGGGGCCGGTTGACCTTGGCGCTGCGGTCGAGGGCGCCGCCCAGGGTGGCCCTGGTGCGGTCGGCGAGCCGGCGCTCCAGATCGGCGACCACCTTGCCGACCACGGCCCGGGCGGTCTCCCGGGTGGTCTCGGGCAGCGCGTGCTTGAGCGACAGCAGGGTGCCGACCAGGTGCACGTCCGGTTCGACGGCCTCCAGCATCTCGGGTTCCAGCAGCAGCCGCTCCAGGCCGAGCCGGGCGATCGCGTCCTGCTGCATCAGCTGGACGACGGTGGACGGGAAGTACTCGCGGATGTCGCCCAGCCAGCGCGCCACCTGCGGGGCCGAGCCGCCCAGCCCGGCGCTGCGCCGGCCGCCGCGGGCCCCCCGGCCGCCCTCCTCGGGCGCGCCGCGGTAGAGCGCGGCCAGCGCGCCGTCCATCGCGGCGTCCCGGCCGCGCAGGGCGCAGCCGGTGCCGTCGGCCTCGCCGCCGAGCACCAGCCGCCAGCGGCGCAGCCGTTCGTCGGTCGTGGTCGCCATCAGGTCCTCCTTCACGGGTGTCAGGTGTTGCGGCCGGCGGCCTGCCGGGGGATCCGGGGGCGGGCGCCGAGCAGCAGGGCCACCACCGGGACGGCGGCGTCGGCCCGGGCCCGGTCGAGGGTGCCGCCCGGGGTCGGGGCCGCCGGGGCCTCGCCGAGCGGGCCGGCCGCGACCCGGCCGCCGATGGTGCTGCGGACGCCCGCCTCCAGCCCGGCGAAGGTGCGGCGCAGCAGCGGCAGGACGTCGGTGAAGACCTCGCCGGGCACGCCGGTCAGCCACTCGTCGAGCAGGGCGAGCAGGCGCGGGTCGTGCAGCAGCAGGGCGCCGCCGCCGGTGAGGAAGCCCTCGATCCAGCCGGCCGCGTCCGCCGGGGCGTTGGCGGTGGACAGGACCAGCCGCAGCCGGCCGGCGGCCTCCTCGGA
Source organism: Kitasatospora sp. NPDC059812 (assembly GCF_042732075.1). NCBI lineage: Bacteria > Bacillati > Actinomycetota > Actinomycetes > Kitasatosporales > Streptomycetaceae > Kitasatospora > Kitasatospora sp. NPDC059812. The sequence goes on along the minus strand of NZ_JBHWIO010000009.1, from coordinate 108,137 downwards.
GTCGAGCCGCCCATCGTCCAGCAGCAGCCGGACGGCGCGCCCGCGCAGCAGGCCGGGGGCGCCGGTGGCCGGGCCGCCGGCCGGCTCGCGGCGGGCCAGCGAGCGCAGGGCGGCGGCCCAGCGGTCGGCCAGGGCCTCGGAACCGTCCGGGCCCGGGGAGGCTGCCGGGGCGTCCGGGCCCGCTGATTCGTCCGGGGCGTCCGGGCCTTCCGGGGCGTCCGGCTCCGGACGGGCGGCCGGGCCGAGCAGGCCGATCGCGCCGTGCACCTCGTCGAGCCGGCCGCGCATCGCCGCCGCCCCCTCGGCGTCCAACCCGACGCAGGCGGGCGGCAGCCCGACGCAGATCCGGTCGGCCAGGCCGGTGGCGACCTCGCCGAGCGCGCCGTGGTCGGTGCCGCGCACGTCGCCGTAGCGCAGCGCCCGGACCAGCGCGGGCAGCGCCCCGGCCAGGTGCGCGACGTCGGTGTCCAGGGCGGCGCAGTCGGCGAGCACCCGCATCACGGCGGGCAGCGCGCCGGCCAGCCCGGCCAGCAGGCAGGTCTCCACCAGGCCGGTCAGCTCGGCGAGTTCGGCGGCGGCGCGGGCGGTGCCGACGGCCTTGCCGGTCGCCGCCTCCTCCACCGTGGTGCCCCACTGGGCGGCCTCGGCGATCCGGACCGCGAACTCGGGCTGCCAGCACAGCCGCCAGCTCTCCCGGAACGTCCCGGTCGAGTTGACCGCCGAGCGGGCCGGCACGCCCCAGTCGACGCCCAGGAGCCGCAGCCGGTGCAGCAGCCGCGAGCGGGCCGCGTCGGTGTCCTTGCGCAGGTCGAGGTCGAGGTCCTTCGGCGCGGCCTCGGGCTTGAGCCGCAGCGTGCGCTGCCAGCGGGTGAGGTCCCGCTGGAGCGGCACCGCCGGTGCCGCGTCCGGGACTTCGCCGAGCGCGTCGCCGACCACCAGGCGGTCCCGGACGAGCTCCAGGGCGACGTCCGAACCCTCGCAGAGCACCGCCCGGACGGCGTCCAGGGTCTCGGTCAGGCCGGCCAGCGGGCGGCCGCGCAGCACCGCCAGCGTGCGGGCGAGCCGGACCGCCTCGATGACGTGGGCGGAGGAGACCGGGTGGTCCTCGGCGCGCAGCAGTTCGGCGGCCCGGGCGAGCCAGCGCGGCACCGGATCGCCCTCGGTGCCGAACAGGTGGTGGTACCAGCCCGGTGACTGCACGCCCGCGCCGTAGCCGGTGGCCTGGGAGAGCCGGCGGTGCGTCCACGGCACCCAGGTGATGTCCGTCCGCACCTTCCGCGGCAGTGCGGCGAGCAGCGCCCGGTCGTGCGCGACCGTCGGCAGCACCGCCAGCGCGGGCACGTGGAAGGCCCCGCACACCACGGCGATCCGGCGGTGCCCGGCGCGGCGGGCGGCCCGGATCTGCTGGCGCATGTACGCCTCGCGCAGCTCGTCCCGCCGGGACTCGCCGAGGCCCTCCGCGCGCAGCGCCGCCATCGCCTCCGCGACGGCGGCGAACGGCGCCAGTCCGTCCGGGTCGTCCGCGCCGCCCGCACCGGGCGCGCGGTGCTCGACCACGTCCTCCCACCAGCGCTCCGGGTCGTCGTACCCGGCCGCCTCGGCGAGCAGCGCCAGCGGGTCGGCGACCGGCCCGGCGGGCTCCCCCGGCTCCCCCGGCTCCCCGGCCTCCCCCGCCTCGGCGGCCTCGGCGGCGGGGCCGAGGCCGTACCCGGCGGGCAGGTCGATGAAGCGGACCGGCAGCTCCCGCTCGACGCCGTAGCGGATCGCCACCCATTCCGGGGAGAACTCGGCGTACGGCCAGAACGCGGCCCTCGCCGGGTCGTCCACCGCGTGGGCCAGCAGCGCGACCGGCGGCACCAGGCCGTTCCCGGCCGCGAGGTGGACGATGCCGTCGGCCTCCGGCGGGCCCTCGATCAGCACCGCGTCCGGCCGCCACCGCTCCAGCGCGGCGGCCACCGCCCGGGCCGAGCCCGGACCGTGGTGCCGGATGCCGAGCAGCGCGACGTCCGCGGTCATCGCACCTCCTCGCGGGCGGCCCGGTAGAAGTCCTTCCAACCGTCGCGCTCGCGCACCACCCCTTCGACGTACTCGCGCCACACCGCGTGGTCCGCCACCGGGTCCCGGACGACGGCGCCGAGGATGCCGGCCGTCACGTCCCCGGCGCGCAGCACGCCGTCCCCGAAGTGAGTGGCCAGGGCGAGGCCGTTGGCCACCACCGAGATCGCCTCCGCCGTGGAGAGGGTGCCGCTCGGGCTCTTGACCTTCGTCCGCCCGTCCGTCGTGATCCCGGCCCGCAGCTCGCGGAACACGGTGACCACCCGCCTGATCTCCTCGGCGCCGCCGGGCAGTTCGGGCAGCTCCAGGGAGCGGCCGAGCTGGTTCACCCGGCGGGTGACGATGTCGACCTCCTCCTCCAGCGAGCCCGGCAGCGGCAGCACGACGGTGTTGAACCGCCGGCGCAGCGCGCTGGACAGCTCGTTGACGCCGCGGTCGCGGTCGTTCGCGGTGGCGATCACGTTGAAACCGCGCACCGCCTGCGTCTCGCCGCCCAACTCCGGCACCGGCAGCGTCTTCTCGGACAGGATGGTGATCAGGCTGTCCTGCACGTCGGCCGGGATCCGGGTCAGCTCCTCGATCCGGGCGAGCTTGCCGTCCGCCATCGCCCGCATCAGCGGCGAGGGCACCAGGGCGTCCCGGCTCGGGCCGTCGGTGAGCAGCCGGGCGTAGTTCCAGCCGTACCGGACGGCCTCCTCCGGGGTGCCGGCGGTGCCCTGCACCAGCAGGGTGGAGTCGCCGCTGACCGCCGCGGCCAGGTGCTCGGACACCCAGGTCTTCGCGGTGCCGGGCACGCCGAGCAGCAGCAGCGCGCGGTCCGTCGCCAGGGTCGTGACGGCGACCTCCACCACCCGGCGCGGGCCGATGTACTTGGGGGTGATCGGGGTGCCGTCCGGCAGTTCGCCGCCGAGCAGGTACGTCGCCACGGCCCACGGCGAGAGCTTCCAGCGCTCCGGGCGCGGACGGTCGTCCTGCGCGGCCAGCGCGGCCAGTTCACCGGCGAAGGCGTCCTCGGCATGCTGCCGCAGAACGTCGGTCACGGGGGCTCCTTCGGGTCGGCCGCCGGGCACACGGGTGCCCTCGGCGGCAGGGTGATCGGGGGGAGCTGGGGCCGGCGTCCCGGCCTGTGGGAACCACCCTGCACCCCGGCACTGACAAACCCCGGGGCGCTCCCGACGGGCGGTCAGCCGATGTCAGTGCCGCCGCCTACCGTCGGTCGCATGGAGGAACGCTGGAGCACCGAACACGTCCTGTCCCTGGCACCTGACGCTGCGTCGCAGAAGGCGGCTGGCAAGCTCTCCTCGCCCGCGCCCTGGTCCGGGGCGGGCACCGACGGCACCGCGCTCTGGGGCGAGTGCAAGGGCAGCGGCAGCACGCCGTACCGCACCGTGATCGAACTCGCCACGCCCGCCTACCAGTGCAGCTGCCCCAGCCGGAAGTTCCCGTGCAAGCACGCGCTCGGGCTCCTCCTGCTGTGGAGCGGCGCCCCGGAGGCCGTCCCGGCCGCCGAACCCGCCGTGTGGGCGGCCGACTGGCTCACGTCCCGCGAGGAGCGCGCCGAGAAGCGCGCCGCGCCCCCCGCCGACCCGGCCGCCGCCCGCCGCCGGGCCGAGCGGCGCGGTGCCCGGGTGGCGGCCGGCGCGGCCGAGCTGCGGCTTCGCCTGGCCGACCGGATCCGGCACGGCCTGGCCGACCAGTCCACCGCCGGGCCCTGGGAGGAGGTCGCCGCCCGAATGGTCGACGCCCAGGCCCCCGGCCTGGCCACCCGGGTCCGCGAACTCGACGCCGCCCCGCAGGACCGGCTCCTGGAGGAGTACGCGATGCTGCACCTGCTCGCCACCGCCGCCACCCGCGTCGACGAACTGCCGGCCGAACTGGCCGCCACCGTCCGCACCCGGGTCGGCTACCCCACCGACACCACCGAGATCCTGGCCGGCCCCACCGTGCGCGACCGCTGGCAGGTGCTCGGCAGCCGCGACTCCGCCGACGAACGGCTCACCACCCGCCGGGTCTGGCTGCGCGGCGCCAAGACCGGCCGCCCCGCCCTGCTGCTCGCCTTCGGCCGCCCCGGCCAGGCCCCCGACCTCGCCCTGCCCACCGGCCACCTGCTGGAGGCCGACCTCGCCTTCCACCCCGGCGCCCGCCCGCTGCGCGCCGCCCTCGGCACCCGCTACGGCGCCCCCGAGCCCGGCCCGGCCGGCCCGCCCGACGGCCTCACCGTCGCCGAGGCGGTCGCCGGCTACGGCACCGCCGTCGCCGACGACCCGTGGCTGGACAGCTGGCCGACCGTCCTCACCGGCGCCGTGCCCGTCCGCACCCCGGACGGCTGGCACCTGACGGACGGCCACCACACCCTGCCCGTCCGCACCTCGGCCCTCCCGGAGGCGGCCCTGTGGCGGCTGGCCGCGGTCTCCACCGGCCGCCCGCTGACGGTCTTCGGCGAGTACGGCCACCAGGGCTTCGCCCCGGTCACGGCCTGGGCCGGCCACGACCGCCCGATCGGCCTCACCACCGTCTAGGGCGTGCCTTGTGGATCAGGACACGCCCGAGCACACCTCAGGAGCACCGAAGATGACGATCACCCAGGACCCGTGGGAGACCCTGCACACCACCGCCCTGCTCGGCACCGACCGCCGCCCGCTCCCGGCCACCACCCTGCCGCTCGCCGACACCGTCGACCAGGCCGACCCGGCCACCGCGCTGCTGGAGCTGGCCGCCCTCGCCACCGTCCGCCGCCGGGCCGGCGCCCTGCCCGTCCCCGCCGCCGGACCACCCGGCCCGCCCGCGCCCGAGGACGGGCGCCCGGAGCTGCCCGCGGCGGCCGCCCGCCGGCTCGCCGTCCTGCTGGCCGGCCGGTCCGGCGGCAGCGGCGGCGCCACCCTGGCCAACCTCGCCGAACTGCTCCCGCAGTGGCTCGCCACCGCCCGCGCCCGGGGTCTGCGCCCGCCCGGCGCGCTGATACCCGGCCTGCTCGACGCCGCCCGCGCCCGCAGCGAACTGCGCTCCGACGCCGTCGCGCTGGCCGGACCGCTGGGCCGCTGGCTGGCCGAGCAGAACCCCGACTGGCGTTTCGTGCTGCGCACCGCCGCCCCCGACCCGGCCGAGCAGCCCGGCGGGCCCGTCGACCACCAGCTGTGGCACGAGGGCCTGTTCGCCGAGCGGGTCACCCACCTCACCCTGCTGCGCCGCCGCGATCCGGCCGCCGGCCTGGAGCTGCTGAGCGGCACCTGGTCCACCGAGCGCGCCGAGGACCGCCTGCTCTTCCTGGACGCCCTCCAGGACGGCCTCTCCGCCGCCGACGAACCCTTCCTGGAGGCCGCCCTCGGCGACCGCAGCAAGAACGTCCGCGCCACCGCCGCCGAACTGCTCTCCACCCTGCCCGGCTCGGCCCTCGCCCGGCGGATGGCCGAGCGGGCGAGGGCCGCCGTCCGCCTCGCCGCGGCCGGGACGCACCTGCTGGTCACCCCGCCCGCCGAGTGCGACGCGGCCATGCAGCGCGACGGCATACCGCCCAAGTCCCCCACCGGACGCGGCGAACGGGCCTGGTGGTTCGGCGAAGTGATCGCCGCCGCACCGCTGCGACTCTGGCCCGAGAGCACCGGCCTGACACCGGAGCAGCTGCTCGCCCTGCGGGTCGGCGACAGCATCGACGAGACCAGCAGCAGCTGGGCCGACGACCTGCGCGAGGCCTGGGCGCGCGCCGCCGTCCGCCAGCACGACGCCGACTGGGCCCGGGCGCTGCTCGGCCCGGCGCCCGCACCGCCCGCCCGCGGCGCCGGACGGGCCCGCGCCCCCCGCGTCACCGGCGCCCCCGCCAAGCTGCTCGCCGTCCTCCCACCCGAGGAGCGGGCCGCCTGGACGGCCGCGTTCATCGAGGTGCACGGCCTGGGCGAGGCCTTCCAACTGCTCGGCGCCTGCGGCACGCCATGGACGCCGCCGCTGTCCACCGCCGTGGTGACGGCCCTGGCCCGCGCCGCCGGCTCCGGCGCGTACCCGTGGAGCCACAGCGGGGTGCTCGGGATGACGGAACGCGCGCTCGCCCCGGAGACGGCGGCCGCCGTGGAGGAGCTGGCCGCCGGGGCCGCGCCCGACTCCGCCTGGTCGGAGACCTTCGCCCGGCTGGCCGGAACGCTGCGCTTCCGGGCCGCGATGCTCGCCGAACTCGACGCCTGACGCCCGTTCCCGAAGCGACGGAACGACGGGACGGGCCGGCCCCGCCGAAGCCTGGGGCCGGCCCGTCCCGCACCGTCAACCTCAGCCGGCCGCCCGCAGGTTGGCCGCGACCCAGGCCACGACGTCCCGGGTGGACGTGCCCGGGGTGAAGATGTCCGCGACGCCCATCGCCTTGAGCTCGGCGATGTCGTCGTCCGGGATGATCCCGCCGCAGAAGACCTTGATGTCCGCCGCGTCGCGCTCCTTCAACAGCTCCAACACCCGTGCGCACAGCGTCATGTGGGCACCGGAGAGGATCGACAGCCCGATGCCGTCCGCGTCCTCCTGGATCGCGGTGTCGACGACCTGCTCGGGCGTCTGGTGCAGCCCGGTGTAGATGACCTCCATACCGGCGTCGCGCAGGGCGCGCGCAATGACCTTGGCGCCACGGTCGTGACCGTCGAGCCCCGGCTTGGCGACCACCACACGGATCGGCCCCGACACACTCATGACTGCCTCCTGGACCTCGTCGTCCACCATCCGACCGGACCTCGCGGGCCACGGGTGCGGTTAACGGCCAATAACCAACCTGAGGGGAGGTTAGCGCCACCCGGCCCGGTTGACCGCGCCACCTCCCAAGAGGAGGGCAAAGTCACAGCCCCCGGCCTTGCTACCAGTGGGTATGCCCGTCCACCCGTCCACCGCACAGACCCTCGGCCGACCTCTTGACAACCGGAGGTTTTTCCGGGGCGTCGGCCTTGCGGCTACAGTCTCGGCTGATTTCTCCCCGCTCCCCCCGTACCGCTTTTCCCTGCCGCTCCCCCCTGCCCGACGACGCGCCCCAGGCCCACCGAGGAGGCAGCCCCCGATGGCTCCCGACGCAGCCGCCCGCCCGACCCGTGCGGAGCTGCGCCTCGCCGCCCGCGAGCAGTCCCGCACCCAGCGCCGCGGCGCCGCCAAGGCCGCCACCAGAACCGCGCTGCTGCGGGTCGCGCTGCCGTCGGTGGCCGCGCTCGGGGTCGCCGCCGCGGCGGCCGTCACCGTGCGGGGCGAGGCCGATCAGCACGCCCAGGCGGCCGGCCGGACGGCACGGACGGCGGTCGACGCCCCGGACGCCCAGGGCAACCCGAACAGCCCGGACAACCCGGCCGACGGCGGCGCCGAGGCCGCCAAGACGGCCGCCCGGCAGGCGGTCGCGGCCGGCGACCCGGCCCAGGCCTCCCGCGGCGACGCCCGCCAGCCGCTGGCCGGCGCCCAGCCCGCCGACGCCCAGGGCACCCCGGGCGCGCAGGGCACCCCGGGCGCGCAGCCGAGCGCCGAGCCCGTCAAGCCCAAGGTGGTCATGCCGGTCGCCCGGCACGGCCTCGGTGAGCTGTTCGGCGAGGCCGGCACCCACTGGGCCAACCGCCACACCGGCATCGACTTCCCGGTGGACGGCGGTTCCGAGGTGATGGCCGTCACCGACGGCACGATCCGCACCCAGTGGAACCCGTCGTACGGCTACATGACGGTGCTGAAGATGCCCGACGGCACCGAGGCCTGGTACTGCCACCTGCGGGCGTACAAGGTCCGCAAGGGGCCGGTGAAGCAGGGCGACGTCATCGCCTTCGTCGGCAGCAGCGGCAACAGCACCGGGCCGCACCTGCACTTCGAGATCCGCCCGGCCGGCAGCGGGCCGGTCGACCCGCTGCCGTGGTTCCTCTCGAACGGGCTCGACCCCCGCTGAGGCCCCGTCCGGCCTAGGAAACGCTCTAGAGCTTCTCCACCGGCGCGTAGCGCAGCAGCAGCTGCTTGCGGCCCTCCGAGCCGAAGTCGACCGTGGCCTGCGCCCGGTCGCCGACGCCGGTGACGCCCACCACCGTACCCAGCCCGAAGGTGTCGTGGGTGACCCGGTCCCCGACCGCGAGCGAGACGGCGTCCCGTTCGACGGCCTGGCCGCCGCGTCGCGCCGACTGCCCCCAGCCCGCCTTCGGCTTCGACGAGGCCGACGAGCCCGAAGAACCCGACGAGGAGCGCGAACCGCCACCCCCCGACGAGGACTTGCCCCAGGACGACCCCGAGGAGAAGCCGCGCGCGGCCGGCGCCTGCGCCGCCCCCCTCCGCTTCCACTCCACCAGGTCCTCCGGGATCTCCTCCAGGAACCGCGAGGCCGGGTTGTACGCGGGCTGCCCCCAGGCGCTGCGCAGCACCGAGCGGGTCAGGTAGAGCCGCTGCCGCGCCCGGGTGAGCCCCACGTAGGCGAGCCGCCGCTCCTCCTCCAGCTCCTTGACCTGGTTGAGCGCCCGCATGTGCGGGAAGATCCCGTCCTCCATGCCGGTCAGGAAGACCACCGGGAACTCCAGGCCCTTGGCGGTGTGCAGGGTCATCATCGTGATGACGCCCCGGCCCTCCTCGTCGTCCGGGATCTGGTCGGAGTCGGCGACGAGCGCGACCCGTTCCAGGAAGTCGGGCAGCGAGCCGACCGGCGGGGTGCCCTCCTCGTCGGCGTCGGGCCGCTCGCCCGGGTCCTGCTCGTACTCCAGGGCGACGGAGGCGAGTTCCTGGAGGTTCTCCACCCGGGTCTCGTCCTGCGGGTCGGTGGAGGCCTGGAGTTCGGCCAGGTAGCCGGTCTCCTCCAGGACGGCCTCCAGCACCGCGGCCGGGCCCGCGCCCGACTCGACGACCTGCCGCAGCCCGGCCATCAGGACGTTGAACTTCTTCACCGCGTTGGCCGAGCGCGCGGCCATCCCGTACGCCTCGTCGACCCGCAGCAGCGCCTGGGCGAAGGAGATCCGCTCCCGTGCGGCCAGCGCGTCGACCATCGCCTCGGCCCGTTCGCCGATGCCGCGCTTGGGCACGTTGAGGATCCGGCGCAGCGGCACGGTGTCCTCCGGGTTGGAGAGCACCCGCAGGTACGCCAGGACGTCCCGGACCTCCTTGCGCTCGTAGAAGCGCACCCCGCCGACCACCTTGTACGGCAGGCCGACCCGGATGAACACCTCCTCGAACACGCGGGACTGGGCGTTCGTCCGGTAGAAGATCGCGACGTCACCGGGCTTGGCGTCGCCCGCGTCGGTGAGCCGGTCGATCTCGTCGGCGATGAACTGGGCCTCGCCGTGCTCGTCGTCCGCGACGTAGCCGACGACCTTCTCGCCGTGCTCGCCGGCCGTCCAGAGCTTCTTCTCGCGCCGGTTGGCGTTGCGCTCGATGACGGCGTTGGCGGCGCTCAGGATGGTCTGCGTGGAGCGGTAGTTCTGCTCCAGCAGGATCGTGGTCGCGTTCGGGTAGTCCTCCTCGAACTGGAGGATGTTGCGGATCGTCGCGCCGCGGAAGGCGTAGATCGACTGGTCCGCGTCACCGACGACGCACAGCTCGGCCGGCGGCACCTCGGACAGGCGCCCGGCGGCCGGGTTCACGAACTCCCCGTCCACGGTGCGCTTCGGCGCGGCCGCGACGGATCCGCCGCTCAGCTCGCGGACGAGCATGTACTGGGCGTGGTTGGTGTCCTGGTACTCGTCGACCAGGATGTGCCGGAACCGGCGCCGGTAGTGCTCCGCGACGTCGGGGAAGGCCTGGAGCAGGTTCACCGTCGTCATGATGATGTCGTCGAAGTCCAGCGCGTTGGCCTCGCGCAGGCGCCGCTGGTAGAGCGTGTACGCCTCGGAGAGCTTCTTCTCCATCGGGTTGGCGGCCTGGTCGGCGAAGGTCTCCTCGTCGATCAGCTCGTTCTTCAGGTTGCTGATCTTCGCGGTGAAGGACTTCGGCGGGAACTGCTTCGGGTCCAGGTCGAGGTCGCGGCAGACCAGCGACATCAGCCGCTGCGAGTCGGCCGAGTCGTAGATCGAGAAGCTGGAGGTGAAGCCCAGCACCTTGGACTCGCGGCGCAGGATCCGCACGCACGCGCTGTGGAAGGTGGACACCCACATCGCCCGGGCCCGCGGGCCGACCAGCGCCTCGACGCGCTCGCGCATCTCGCCGGCGGCCTTGTTGGTGAAGGTGATCGCCAGGATCTCGCCCGGCTGCACGCCGCGGGCGCCCAGCAGGTGGGCGATCCGGTGGGTCAGCACCCGGGTCTTGCCGGAGCCGGCGCCGGCCACGATGAGCAGCGGCGAGCCCGCGTGCAGCACCGCCTCGCGCTGCGGGTCGTTCATGCCCTCCAGCAGCTGCGCCGGATCCACCACCGTGCGGGCGGCGCCGTTGCGGTACCAGGCGTCCCGCGCGGTCTCGGCGGCGTGGTCGGTCTGGAACAGCCCCTCCGGGATGGCCTCCTCGTAGGCCTCGTACGGGGCGTCGTCCTCGTACGGCGGGGGCTCCTCGTCGAGGGGCACGGCGGGCTGCTTCGACCCGGCGGCGGGTGCCTCGAAACCGGGGAGCGGGAGGTCGTCAAAGAGGCTACTCATGGCACTCCGAGTCTATGGCCACCCACCGACAAGCCCGCCCGGCCCGGAGAGAACCGGACCGGACGGGCTCGCGACCGGGGCTCAGCAGCACATGGGCTCGGCCGCCCGGGCCGGGGCTCAGACCAGCCGGCGGGCGGTGGCCCAGCGGGTCAGTTCGTGCCGGTTGCTCAGCTGGAGCTTGCGCAGGACGGCGGAGACGTGGCTCTCGACCGTCTTCACCGAGATGAAGAGCTGCTTGGCGATCTCCTTGTACGCGTAGCCGCGCGCGATCAGGCGGAGCACCTCGCGCTCGCGCTGGGTGAGGCGGTCCAGGTCCTCGTCGACCGGCGGGGTGTCGGTGGCGGCGAAGGCGTCCAGGACGAAGCCGGCCAGCCGGGGCGAGAACACCGCGTCGCCGTCGGCGATCCGGAAGATCGCGTTGACCAGGTCGGTGCCGGTGATGGTCTTGGTGACGTAGCCGCGCGCGCCGCCGCGGATGACGCCGATCACGTCGTCGGCGGCGTCCGACACCGACAGGGCGAGGAACTTGACCCCGCCCTGCTCGCCCATCAGCCCGGCCGAGCGGCGCAGCACCTCGACACCGCCGCCGCCGGGCAGGTGGACGTCGAGCAGCACCACGTCCGGCCGGGTCTCGGCGACGACCCGCACCGCCGACTCGACGTCGTCGGCCTCGCCGACCACGTCGATGCCGGTCGCCTCGGTGCGGCCGATCTCGGCCCGGACCCCGGTGCGGAACATCCGGTGGTCGTCCACCAGGACGACTCTCGCGGTGCGCTCCGGCGCTGCCTCAGTCATTCGTTCTCTCCATCTCCAGCTCGACCTCGGTCCCGCCGTCCGGCGCGGGCCGCACCCGTGCGGTGCCGCCGTTGCGCTTCATGCGGCCGATGATCGACTCCCGTACGCCCATCCGGTCCTCGGGCACCGTGTCGGGGTCGAAGCCGGGACCGTGGTCGCGGACGAACACCGACACCGTCTTCCCCTCCACCTCGGCGTAGACCTGGACCGGTCCCCCGCCACCGTACTTGGCCGCGTTGACGGTCGCCTCCCTCGCGGCCTGCATCTGGGCCGCGATCCGGTCGTCCATCGGGCAGTCGCCGACGATCACGACCTCGACCGGGACGCCGTGCCGATCCTCGACCTCGGCGACGACGGCGCGCAGGCTCTCCGCCATGGTGTCGGGAGCGGCCTCGGCGGCGGCCTCCGGGCGGTACAGCCACAGCCGCAGCTCGCGTTCCTGGGCACGGGCCAGCCGCAGCACCTCCTTGGGGTCCTCGGCCCGGCGCTGGATCAGGGTCAGGGTGTGCAGCACCGAGTCGTGGACGTGCGCGGCGATCTCGGCCCGCTCCTGGGCGCGGATGCGGGCGGTGCGCTCGGCACCGAGGTCCTGCCACAGGCGCAGCCCGTACGGGCCGAGCAGCACCAGCACCCCGGCGAGCACCGCGAGCGAGGCCTCGACCACCGAGCCGAGCGTCGAGCCGCTGCCCTGCATGGCGAGGAAGGCGATGGTGCCGGCCACCACGAGCAGCACGCCGGTGCCGACCCGGGTGTAGGCGCCGCGCCGCTTGTCGCCCTCCTCCAGGCCGAACCAGCGCTGCCAGCGCGAGTCGTCGGCCTGCCGCCAGACCAGCGCGACGCCGACGCCGATCGCCAGCAGCGGCCAGGTGTACGGCTTGGCGGTCTGCAGGCCGAGCGCGTTGAGCAGGGCGGTGATGCCGATCACCATCATCACCAGGGCGGCGAGCTGGCCGAGGCCGCCCTGCCCGGTCTTGCCGGCCGCACTGTCCTCCCCCTCCGCGGGGGCCGCGGCCGGCTCGCCCTGGAGGGCGTGCTGGAGCAGTTCGCGCAGCCGGCCGAGCCAGCCGCCGCGGCCCTTGCTCAGCGCGCCGCCCGGCTGCTGCCCCGACCCGGTCGGGACGAAGACGCCGTTGACGTACACCCAGTGGGCGGCGCCGCGCTGCGCGGGCTCGCCGATGCCGATCGGCACCACGAACCAGAACGCCGCGTACAGCAGGGTGCCGATCCCCTGCGCGAAGAACAGCAGCACGAACGCGAGCCGCACCCACCGCACCGGGAGCCCGAGGTGCACCGCGAGCCCCTGCGCGACGCCGCCGAGCATCCGCCCCTGCGGGCTGCGGTAGAGCCGGCGGTACGGCGGCCGTCCGCCGTCGGGCGCGGTCGGGTCGGTGCCGCCCGACGGCACGGCGTCGGGGGCGAGGGGTCGGGGGTCGGAACCGGGTGCTGCCACGCCACCGATGGTTCCACGCCCGCGCACGCGGACGCATCAGGGTGTGTCCCTGACCCCTTCTCAGGGACAAGTCAGGGTCCGGGCAGGGCTCGCACCGGTTGGGCCGGGCCGGGGCAGCCGGGAGGATGGTGCCCATGACCGACGACCACCGCATCCAGGAGACCGGGCCCGCCGCCCCGCCGGAACCGGAACGCCCCCCGCTGACCAGGACCGAGCACCACCGCGTGGTGGCCGGCGTCTGCGGCGGCCTCGGGCGGCACCTGGACATCGACCCGGTGGTCTTCCGGGTGGTCACCGTGGTGCTCTGCCTCTCCGGCGGCCTCGGGCTGTTCCTGTACGGCCTGGCCTGGCTGATCGTCCCCACCGAGCCGGTGCCGGACGGCCGGGGCGGCACCCGGCACGGGCGCACCGAACTCCAGCGGGTGCTCACCGGCCGGGTGGACGGCCAGTCGGTCGGCGCGGTGCTGCTGGCCGTGATCGGTACCGGGGTGTTCTTCTCCTCGATGGGCCAGGACGACCAGTTGTTCCCGCTGCTGCTGCTCGCCGGACTGGTCTTCCTGGCGGTGCGCTACGACCCGGACCGCCGCCGCGGCCGGGCGCGCCGACGCCGCCCCGGCGGCCCGTACGACCGCCACTACCCCGACGGGGAGCAGTACGGCCCGTCCCCGTGGTCCGGGGCGGAGGACGACGAGGCCGCCCGCGCCCGGCACGCGGCCGAGCGCGCCGCCGGAACGGTGCCCGCCGACTCCCCGGCCCCCGGCCCGACCGGCTACCTGTGGGACCCGCGCCACCCCGAGCGCAACCCGTACGGCGCCGGCCCCACCCCCCCGTTCGGCACCCCGGTGCCGCCGGCGGGCGGCCCGGCCCAGCCCTGGTGGCAGCGCGTCGACCTGCCCGCGGGCGACCCGCTGCGCAAGGACGGCCCGGCCTGCCGGCCCCGGCCCGCCACCGCCCGGCACCCCCGGGAGCGGTCCGCGCTCGGCTTCTTCGGCCTGCTGCTGGCGATCGGCGCGGGTGCCGCGGTCTGGTCCGTCTCGGCCGGCCACACCAGCGTCACCGTGCTGAGTGCGACCGTGCTGGCCACCGCGCTGCTGGTGATCGGCCTGACGCTGCTGATCGGCTCGAAGTTCGGCCGGGCCCGCAAGCTCGCGGTGACGGGCCTGATGCTCACCCTGGCGCTGGTCTTCGTCGGACACTCCCCGGACTCCATGCGCAACGCCGTCGGCCAGCGCGACTTCACCGTCGTCGCCTCGGCCGACCTCCAGCCCCGGTACTCCCTGGGGGCCGGCCAGCTCCGGCTGGACCTGAGCGGGCTCGACCCGGCCGGGACCACCCTCACCAGCAAGGTCGAACTCGGCGCCGGCGAGCTGACCGTCATCCTGCCGCCGGACGTGACGGTGAACCTGGTGGCCCGGGTGGGCCTCGGCGACGTCTCCGCCCCCGGTGACCGCAACGACGGCACCGGCCGCCACACCTACCTGCTGCCACCGGGCAGCGGCCATCCGTCCAAGGGCACATTCGATCTCGAACTCGCGGTCGGGATCGGCAACATCAAGGTGGTCCAGCAGTGAGGAAGCACCGGCTCGACCTGTTCTCGCTGATCGCGGGGGCGCTGTTCAGCACGATCGCGGTGGTCTACCTGGTCGCGGCGCTCAACGACCAGGCGGTGAACGGCCGGATCGTCATCCCGGTCACCTTCATCGTGCTCGGCCTCGGCGGCCTGGCCGGCGCGGTCGCGGCGGTCACCCGGCGCGGCCGCACCGACCGCCGGGACTGAACCCGCCCGATCAGGCTCAGCTCTGCAGCGGCCCGAGGTTCAGCTTGTCGCCGGCCTGGGTGACGGTGTACTTCGGCAGCGGCTTGACCGCCGGCCCGTTGACCACCGCGCCGGTGGCGGCGTCGAACCGGGAGCCGTGGCAGGGGCAGTACAGCTGGCCGTTCTTCGGGGCGTCGACCGCGCAGCCGGAGTGGGTGCACACCGCGGACAGGCCGCAGTACTGGCCCGCCTTGGGCTGCACGATGTAGACGGCGTCCCCGGTGGCCGGGTCCTTGACCTGGGCCGAGCCGCCGACCGGCACGCTCGCGGCGGCCACCGAGGGGGCCGGTCCGGACGGCGCCGGGGTGGTGGCCGGGGCCGCGGACTGCTTGGGCGCGGAGTGCTTGGCCCGGCCGAAGGTCCGGGTGAGCGAGCCGGTGAGCAGCCCGGCGCCGCCGATCGCGACGGCGGCGATCCCGCCGTCCACCAGCGCCCGGCGCCTGACGCGGTCCTCGCCCAGCCCGCGCCCCCGGTCCCGGCCGGCCCGCCGGGCGAGGTAGCCGTCCACCGACAGGTCCGGGGTGCCGGCCAGCAGCAGCGGTGTCCAGGCCATCAGGTAGCCGAGGTCGTTGCCCAGGTAGTACGGCGAGACGCTCCAGCTGATGGACAGCCAGAGGCTGAGGTTGATCATCGCGCCGCCGAGCGCCGCGACCCGGCCCCAGAGGCCGAGCAGGGTGCCGAGGCCGACCGCCAGCTCGCCGAAGGCGACGGCGAGCGCGAACAGGGTGGGCGCGTCCAGGGCGGCGCCGAGCAGGAAGGAGATCGGGCTGCCGCCCTTGACCGCCTGGGCCTGCGAGACGAACGACGCCGGGTCGGCCGCCCCGGCCAGGTAGTGCGCGTCGGACAGTTTGTCGAGGGCGGCGTACACGAAGGTGACGCCGAGGAAGAGCCGCAGCGGCAGCAGCGCGTACCGGGACGCGGACGCCCGCCACTGCGCCGCCCGGTCGGCCAGACCGGCCGCTCCCCCGACGCCCGCTTCCCCGTCACCCGCCACGGAGTTGCCAGCCTCCGACATCGCTCACACCTTCCCTCGCGGCCCGCCACTCCCTGACAGGTCCGGTCCGCATTCTGCCCGCTCCCGATCGCTTTCGGTGGGAGGTCCCCACCCGGGCGGCCGCCCCACCGCGAACGGCCGTGCCGCCGCTCCCTGGTACGGGAACGACGGCACGGCCGTTCAGCAGCGGCTCAGCGGCCGGCGGGAGTGCTCACTCCCACTCGATGGTGCCCGGCGGCTTGCTGGTGACGTCGACGACGACGCGGTTCACGTCGCGGACCTCGTTGGTGATCCGGGTGGAGATCTTGGCCAGCACGTCGTACGGCAGGCGCGACCAGTCGGCGGTCATGGCGTCCTCGGACGAGACCGGGCGCAGCACGATCGGGTGACCGTAGGTGCGGCCGTCGCCCTGCACGCCCACGCTGCGCACGTCGGCGAGCAGCACGACCGGGCACTGCCAGATCTCGCGGTCCAGGCCGGCCGCGGTCAGCTCCTCGCGGGCGATCGCGTCGGCGTCGCGGAGCAGGTCCAGCCGCTCCTGGGTGACCTCGCCGACGATCCGGATGCCCAGGCCCGGGCCCGGGAACGGCTGGCGCTGGACGATCTCCTCCGGCAGGCCCAGCTCCTGGCCGACCATCCGGACCTCGTCCTTGAACAGCTTGCGCAGCGGCTCGACCAGCTGGAACTGGAGGTCCTCGGGCAGGCCGCCGACGTTGTGGTGGGACTTGATGTTGGCGGTGCCGGTGCCGCCGCCGGACTCCACCACGTCCGGGTACAGGGTGCCCTGGACCAGGAAGTCGACCGACTCGCCGTGCTCGCCGGCCTCGGCGACGATCTCGGCCTGCGCCTGCTCGAAGACCCGGATGAACTCCCGGCCGATGATCTTGCGCTTCTCCTCGGGGTCGGTGACCCCCTTCAGCGCGTTCAGGAAGCGCTCCGCGGCGTCGACCACCTTCAGCTGCACGCCGGTGGCCGCCACGAAGTCCTTCTCGACCTGCTCGGTCTCGCCCTTGCGCATCAGGCCGTGGTCGACGTACACGCAGGTCAGCTTGGAGCCGATGGCCTTGTTGACCAGGGCCGCCGCGACCGCGGAGTCCACACCGCCGGAGAGGCCGCAGATCGCGCGCTTCTCGCCGACCTGGGCGCGGATCAGCGCGACCTGCTCCTCGACCACGCTGCCGGTGGTCCAGGTCGGGGCGAGGCCGGCGCCGCGGTAGAGGAAGTGCTCCAGGATCTGCTGGCCGTGGTCGGAGTGCAGCACCTCGGGGTGGTACTGGACGCCGTAGAGGCGGGCCTCGTCGTTCTCGAAGGCCGCGACCGGGACCACCGCGGTGGACGCGGTGACGGTGAAGCCCTCCGGGGCGGCGGAGCAGGCGTCGCCGTGCGACATCCACACCGAGTGCTCCGCCGGAACGCCCTCGAACAGGGTGGAGCCGGTGCGGCTGACGGTCAGCGGGGTGCGGCCGTACTCGCGGGCGCCGGTGTTGTCGACCGTGCCGCCGAGGGTCTTGGCCATCAGCTGGAAGCCGTAGCACATGCCGAAGACCGGGACCCCGGCCTCGAAGATCGCGCGGTCGAGCTGCGGCGCGCCCTCTTCGTAGACCGACGACGGACCGCCGGAGAGGATGATCGCCTTCGGGTTCTTGGCGAGCATCTCGGCGACCGGCATGCTGCTCGGCACGATCTCGCTGTAGACCCGCGCCTCACGCACCCGACGGGCGATGAGCTGGGCGTACTGGGCGCCGAAGTCGACCACCAGGACGGTGTCGTTGTCCGGCGCGGACTGGACGGGAATTGCAGAGGACACAGACGGCCTTCCGGCAGCGGTACGAGAGGTGTCACACCGAACCGCTTCCCCGGCGGGGGCCGCGGCGGCGACGGGTGGGGGTGTCTGGACACCGATTCTACCGGGCTGTCCGGTTTCACTCGTCTGCCCGTCCAAACGACCGTGACCGGGCGGGGCCGCCTTTCGTTGCTTCAGACGACCGTACGACCGCGCCGCGCCCGCCAGACGCGCCGCCTTCGCCCCGGCCAGGGGCGCCGCCGTACGGACTTGCAGGACCACGCGTGGAGTTTCATCCCAGTCCACCGGCGCATGTGGCGCCGCCGCCCCGGCCCCGCCGGGAGTGCGGCGCCGTGGGACCGTGCGCGGGTGCCGCGGCCGGACAGCAGGGGACAGCGACCCCGGCCGCGACTGGACCGAGAGGTGGGACGGCCGGTCCCCGGGGACGCCCGGGCCGGTCGTCGCACCCCCGTCGCGAGCCGGGCACGCCCGGGCGCACACCCTTTCCCGTCCCGCGCCGCTACGCGCGTCCCCGTGCGCCGCAGCCACCCACACCACTACGCACCGTGATCATCGACGCCTCGTGTCGACACCTGCCCACAACCGCCCGACGGGGCGGAACGAGGCCTGCACCCGCGCCCGGGCCACACCCGGGAGTCGGCACCCGCACCAAATGTGCCGGGTCGAACTGTGCCGAATCGGTTGCAGAGCAAGCCCTTCGTCCAGCACGATGCTGCGTGGAAGCGGTTCTCCCGGCGGCCGGCAGGCTCACCGTGGAGGCCCCGACCGATGCCGCCGCACTGGGCGGCAGCCCCGTACGCCACCTCACGCTCCGTGAGCGAAGGCCCGGCGCAGACCTGCGCGCCGACCCGCCGCACCGCGAGCGTGCGCGCCCCGCGCCACCGGCCACCCACGCCGGGCCGCGACGGCGCGACCCCGAAGCCGACCGACCCGACGGCGCCCCTCCCCCGGCGCCGTCACCCCCAGCACCGGCGCAGCCCTGACGCCGCGTGCTGAGCGACAAAGGGCCCCGTTCCCCCGCGGGGCCCTTTGCCCTGTCCGGGCCGCCGGCTCAGGGCCGCTCCGCTCAGACCGCTCCGCCCACGGCTGCCCGGCTCAGGGCTGCTTGCGCCAGACGCTCGGATCGACCGGCTCCTCGGCCGACGCCCCGGGCGGCGGCACCAGCGGTGTGTCGTCCGAGCCGACCACGTCGCCCACCCCCGCCCCGGGGGCGTACGGCTGCGGCTCCGGCCCGGCCTCGTACGGCGCCCCCGGCGGCGGCACCACGCCGTACGGGGGCGCGCCGTACGGCGGAGCGCCGTAGGCGTCCTCGCGGGCCACCGCGCCCCGGCCGCGGACGGCCGCCAGCAGCGGCGGCACCAGCAGCGCGCCGATCGCCGCCCAGACCAGGTTGGCCACCAGCACGCTGGCGAAGCCCAGGTTGATCGAGGTGTCCCGGGACACCTCCGTCTGGTTCGCGAAGGTGTCCCACCCCGCGACCGCCGAGGACGTCGAGGTCGTCATCAGCGCGCCGCCCACCACCATCAGCGCGGTGAGCGCCACGGCGTGGACGGCCGCCAGCCGGAACCGGTCGGCCGCGTCCAGCCGCCGCCGGTACGCCGACCAGCCGAGGACGCCCGCCGTGGCGAGGGCCAGCAGGCCGGTCCAGCGCCAGTCGGCGGTCTGGTCGTGCAGGTCGAAGAAGGAGATTTCCCCCCTGTCGGGGGTGTCCCGCCAGTCGCCGCCGATCGCGACCGCCGCGTCGCTCGCCCCGCCGCTCGCCCCGTTGAACGCCTGCAAGGTCGCCCCCGAGCCCAGGCCGAGCAGGCCCAGACCGAGGTTGGGCAGGAAGGCCACCGAGACCGGGGTCTGCCAGCCCTCGTCGCTGTTGACGGCGACCAGCACGAAGCCCGTCACCGAGGCCAGGCCCAGTGACAGTGCCAGCGCCCGGCCGGCCGTGAGCGCGGCGACCGCCCAGCCGCGCACCGCCCGGCTGCGCCAGGCGGCCCAGCGCAGCGCGTCGGTGCCGTGGACGGCGAAGGCCGTCAGCGCGGCGAGCAGGGCCGTCCAGCCGGTCGCCTCCAGCCAGCCGGAGTCCACGGTGTACGTCACCCCGAGGGCGCGGCCGACGAGGCCGGTGCGCTGCGGCTCCCAGGACGTCCCGCCGGCCAGCCCGAGCAGCGCGGTCACGGCCGCCAGGACCACCGCGGTGCGCAGCGCCTCGCCCGCGGCCTGGGCCCGGGTGAGCTGGAGGCCGGCGGCCCGGCGGCGGCGTGCCGCGGTCCGCAGGCCGAGCCAGAGCGCCAGTGCCCACAGCACGGTGACCGTCAGCGGCACCGCCCGGAGCAGCGCGTCCATGCCCGCCGCGTCGCCGCGTCGCAGCGCGGTGGTGTACCCGAGCTTGAACGGCGCACCGAGCGCGCTCAGCGCCATCGACAGGGCGGCGCCGAAGCGCTCGCCGAACCCGGGCGCCCGGACCAGGTAGGCGTACTGGTAGTCGCTCGGGACCGCCACGATCAGCGCCGCCAGCAGCAGCACGGCGGTCGGGGCGATGGCGACCAGGAGCGCCGGGCGCCAGTCCGCGCCGAGCAGCCGGCTCAGCACGTTCGGCCGGTCGGCCCGCGGGTCGTACGGCTGCCCGGCGCCCCAGCTGCCCAGCGTGGGCGGCCCGGCGGGCTGCGGGTGGCCCGGGCCGTAGCCGGGCGGCGGGCCGTACCCGGGCGCGGGCGGCGGCGGCCCGTAGCCGGGCGGCGAAGGCGGAGGCGGCGGCGGGTACCCGGGCGCGGCGGACGGCGGACCGTACGCCGGCGGGGGCGGTACGGCGGGCGGAACGGCGGGAGGTACCGCGGGAGGTACCGCGGGCATGGCGGCCGTCGGCGGGGGCGGCGTCAGCGGCCGCCCGCACGAGACGCACGCGGGCGCCCCTTCCACCGATGCCGCGCCGCACGATGCGCAGATGGCCATGGACCGGTTTCCCCCCGCTCGACGAGTTCCTGGTCCCCCAGAAAGCCCGTTTATCCCATCGGATCCGAACGAATGTCAACCGGGTACCGAGCCGGGCGGGTTGGCCCGTCGGGGCCTGCTCAGCCGCGCTTCTTCGGGATCTCCGGGACGGGCAGCAGCGGCAGTCGGAGCGCGCCGAACGCGTCCTCCGGGACGGCCGGCCGGGCCGGCGCCACCGGGGCGACCCGCCGGTAGGCCTCGCCCTGGGCCGGGCGGCGGTCCGCCTCGCCCCTGTTGGGCCACATCGACATGGCACGCTCGGCCTGCGCGGTGATCGTCAGCGAGGGGTTCACCCCGAGGTTGGCGGAGACGGCCGCGCCGTCGACCACGCTGATCCCCGGGTGGCCGTACAGCCGGTGATAAGGGTCGACCACGCCGGTCTCGGGGGCGTCGCCGATCGGGCAGCCACCGAGGAAGTGGGCGGTCATCGGGATGTCGAAGATCTCGCCGGCGCTGCTGCCGGCGAAGCCGTTGATCTGCTCGGCCAGCGCCTGGGCGCCCTGTTCGGCGGCCGGGATCCAGGTCGGGTTGGGGGCGCCGTGGCCCTGGGCGGAGGTGAGCCGGCTCTTGCCGAGCAGGTCCTTCTTCAGCGAGACGGTGATCGAGTTGTCCAGCGACTGCATCACCAGGCCGATGATCGTCTTCTCGGACCAGCGGTGCTGGTTCATCGAGCGGGCGAAGGTCACCGGGTGGCGCACCGACCCACCCAGGTAGCGCAGCCAGCGCGGGGCCCGTCCGCCGCCCTTGACCTGGGCTATCGACAGCGCGCCCATCGCGTTGGAGCCCTTGCCGTAGCGGACCGGCTCGATGTGGGTGCTGGCGTCCGGGTGGATCGAGGAGGTGATCGCCACGCCCTTGGTGAAGTCCACCCGGGTGCCGTAGCGCCGGTCGGTGGTCTGCGCGCCCACCAGCGCCTCGGAGTTGGTGCGGGTCAGCTCGCCGAGCCGGCCGGAGATCCGGGGCAGGTGCCCCCCGTCACGCATCCGGTGCAGCAGCGACTGGGTGCCGTACGTCCCGGCCGCGACCACCACCCGGGCGGCGGTGATGGTCCGTGCGCCCGCCTTCACCCGGTCGGTGCGGGAGCGGGAGTCGGTCCGGCGCACGTCCACCGCGTAGCCGCGGCTCCCGTCGGCGCCGGGAAGCTCCCGGATCCGGGCCACCGTGGTGAGCGGGTGGATCTCGGCGCCGCCCCGCTCGGCCAGGTGCAGGTAGTTCTCGGTGAGCATGTTCTTCGCCCCGTGCCGGCAGCCGGTCATGCACTCGCCGCACTCCACGCAGGCCTTGCGGGCCGGCCCGGCGCCGCCGAAGTACGGGTCGGCGACCTCGTCCCCGGGCGCCGCCTCGGCCCTGCCGCCGGCGTCCTGGCCGTCCCCGAAGAAGACCCCGACCGGCGCCATGTGGAAGGTGTCGCCCACCCCCATCTGCTCGGCGGCGGCCTTGAGGTGCACGTCGGAGGGGGTGACGGTCGGGTTGAGCCGGACCCCGAGCATCCGCTGCGCCTGGTCGTAGAACGGCGCCAACTCCTCCTGCCAGTCGGTGATGTGGCGCCACTGGCGGTCCTCGAAGAAGGCCTTCGGCGGCACGTACAGGGTGTTGGCGTAGTTCAGCGAGCCGCCGCCGACCCCGGCGCCGGCCAGGATCAGCACGTTGGCCAGCAGGTGGATCCGCTGGATGCCGTAGAGGCCGAGCTTCGGCGCCCACAGGTAGTTCGGCAGGTCCCAGGAGTTCCTGGGCAGTTCGTCGCGCTCGAAGCGCCGGCCGGCCTCCAGGACGGCGACCCGGTAGCCCTTCTCGGTCAGCCGCAGCGCGGCGACCGAACCACCGAAGCCGGAGCCGACCACGACCACGTCGTAGTCGAACTCCGCCGCACCGCCGGACTCCACCATCTGCCACTGCTCCTTCGGGACACGAACTGACTACGGGACGGGCGAACCTGACCACAGGACGGAACCCGACCACAGGACGGGCGGATCGGACCACCCGCCGGGCCGGCTCCGACCACGGGGGCGAACCCCCGGGCCGGGACGGCTACTTGGACCCCCGGTCCGGGACGGCTACTTGAACCGCAGCGCCTTCAGCACCCGCAGCCCGCCGGTCATCACCGCGGCGAACTGCCGGTCGTCCAGGCCGAACGCGGGCGCGATCGGCATCAGCCGCTGGGTCGCGACGGTCTGCGCCTCGGTGAAGCGCAGGATGCCCTCGGCACCGTGGCGGCGGCCGAGCCCGGAGTCGCCCATGCCGCCCATCGGCGAGCCGATCGAGCCGTACGCGGCCGCGTAGGCCTCGTTGACGTTGACCGTACCGGTGCGCAGCCGGGCCCCGACCGCCCGGCCGCGCCGGGTGTCCCTGGTCCAGACGCTGGAGTTCAGGCCGTACGGCGTGGAGTTGGCGGCGGCCACCGCCTCGTCGTCGGTGTCGAAGCGGTAGACGGAGACGACCGGGCCGAAGGTCTCCTCGCCGCAGACCGCCATGTCCGGGGTCACCCCGTCGAGGATGGTCGGCTCGAAGAAGTACGGGCCGAGGTCGGGCCGGGCCCGGCCGCCGGCCAGCACGGTGGCGCCCGCCTTGACCGCCTCCTCCACGTGCCGGGTGGTGGCCTCCAGCTGGCGGACGGAGACCAGCGAGCCCATGTCGGCGCCGTAGGCGAGGCCGCCGCCGAGGCGCAGTGCCCGGGTGCGGGCGGCGAAGCGCTCCAGGAAGTCGTCGGCCACCGAGCGGTGCACCAGCAGCCGCTCGATCGAGATGCACAGCTGCCCGGCGGAGGAGAAGCAGGCCCGCACGGCGCCCGCGGCGGCCCGGTCGAGGTCGGCGTCGGCGAGGACCAGCATGGCGTTCTTGCCGCCGAGTTCGAGCGAGGCGCCGACCAGCCGGGCGGCGGCGCGCTGGGCGACCTCGCGGCCGGTGCGGGTGGAGCCGGTGAACGAGACGTAGTCGGCGTGCTCCACCACGGCGGGGCCGATCACCGGGCCGTCGCCGAGCACGACCTGCCACAGGTCGGCCGGCAGCCCGGCCTCGATCAGCAGCTCGCGGGCCCACAGCGCGGTCAGCGCGGTCTGCGTGTCCGGCTTGTTGACCACGGCGTTGCCGGCCGCGAAGGCGGGCAGGACGTCGCCGACGGACAGCTCCAGCGGGTAGTTCCAGGGCGAGATGTGGCCGATCACGCCCTTGGGCCGACGGGCCTCGACCGCGTGGGTGAGCACCGGCAGCGCCCCGCCGCGCCGCTTGTCCCGGAGGTAGCCGTGCGCGGCCCGCCCGTAGTGCCGGGCGGCCATGGCGGTGGCCAGCACCTCCTCGAAGGCGTGCAGCCGGGCCTTGCCGGTCTCGGCCTGGACGAGGTCCAGCACCTCGTCCTGCCGCTTGAGCAGCAGGTCGTGGAAGCGCAGCAGGACGGCCGCGCGGCGGCGCACCGGCAGCGCGGCCCAGGCCGGCTGGGCGCGGCGGGCCAGTTCGAAGGCGACCTCGACGTCGGCCGGGGTGGACTGCGGCAGGCTCGCCAGCCGCTCGCCGGTCAGCGGGGCGACGGTCTCCACCAGGCTGGGCTCGCCGGTGGCGGTGACGCCGGCGGCCAGCCGGGCGACCAGGGACGGCGGGACGGCCGCCGCGACGGTCCGGCCCCCGCCGGGGGCGGGCGGGTTCCCGGTCGCGGGGTGTTCGGTGGCCGCTGCGCCTGCTGTGAGGTCCGACATACGGCGCAGCCTAGGCGCTCGGCGGCCGGTCCGGTACCCGTCGGTAACAAGAATCTGCCGCGGCCGGGCGGAGCGGGCGCCCCCGGTCAGCGGGTCGGCGTGAAGTAGTGCAGCACCGCGTTGAAGCGCTGCTCCGCCTCGTTCCACTCGTTGCCCCGGTCCGGGCTGGACGAGTAGATCGCGTAGCTGGTGCCGTCGTCGTCGATGAACTCGGCCTCGACCGCCCGGCGCCGGCCGCCCTCCTTGGCGAGGTAGCTGAACTCCCAGACGGCCGCCTCGTGGCCGTTCACCGCGACGCCGGTCATCTTGTGCTGCTTGTAGTCCTTCAGGTTCTTGGAGACGGTGGCCTCCATCTGCCGCAGGTGCTCCAGCGGCTTGACCGACTGGCCGACGGTGACCGCGAACTGCAGGTAGTGCACCTTGTTGTCGGGGCTGTAGTAGACCTGGTTGTCGGGCGTGGCACTGCGCTGCCAGGCCGGGCTGACCGAGGGCAGCGGGAAGCGGAAGCCGGCCGGGTCGTCGACCCAGTGGTAGCCGTTGGGCGCCGCCGGTCCCGGGCTGGCGTCGCTGGTCGGGTCCGGGCTGACGGAGGCGGTCGGGACGGGATCGTCGGCCGTGGGGGCGGCGACGTGCCCGGTGGTGGTGTGCCGGGTGGCGAGGAAGGTCGCGCCGGCCGCCAGCAGGCCGACGGCCACCGCGATCACGACGATCTTCAGGGTGCTGCGGCGCTTGGCCGGCCCGCGCGCGGGCGTGACGGGGTGCGCCACCGGCGCGACCTCGGCGGTGGGCGCTGCCGCCTCGGCAGCCACGCCCCCGGTGGTGTCCGGAACGGCCCCCGAGCGCGCCCCGGTCGGCTCCTCGGCCTCCGCCGCCGTCGTCCCCGGCGCGTCCTCCTCCTCGGGGTCCTCCTCCGCCGCCGGGCGCTCGCTGCGGTCCACCACCGGCACCGACTGGGTGGGCGCGCGCAGCGGCGCGACCGGCTTCAGGCCGATCGTGTGCCCGGCCTGCACCTCGGCCAGCATCCGGGCGGCCTCGTCCGCGTTCGGTCGCTCGGCCGGGTCCTTGGCCATCAGCGCGGCCAGCACCGGGCCCAGCGGCCCGGCCCGGACCGGCTCCGGCAGCGGCTCGCCCACCACGGCGGCCAGCGTGGTGATCGGCGAGGTCCGGCGGAACGGCGACTGGCCCTCCACCGCGGCGTACAGCGTCGCCCCGAGGCCCCACAGGTCGGAGGCCGGCCCGGGCCGCTCGCCCTGGGCGAGCTCCGGCGCCAGGTAGTCCGGCGAGCCGACCAGGTCACCCGGCCGGGTCAGTTCGGCCGAGCCCTCGTACGTCGCGATGCCGAAGTCCAGCAGCACCACCCGCCCGGTGCCGCGCTCCAGCAGCACGTTGGCCGGCTTCACGTCGCGGTGCAGGACGCCGAGTTGGTGGCCGCGGTGCAGTGCGGCGAGCACCTGGCTGCCGACCTCGGCGACGGCGCGCGGTTGCAGGGTGCCGTCCTGGCTGATCACGTCGGCCAGCGAGCGGCCGTCGACCAGCTCCATCACGATCCACGGCCGGCCGTCCTGCTCCAGCACGTCGTGCACCGTGATCACGCCGGGGTGCTTGATCCGGGCGGCCGCGCTGGCCTCCCGCTTCATCCGGGCGTGCAGGATCTGCAGCTCGTCCTCGGGCAGGTGGTTGACGGTCAGTTCCTTCACCGCGACCTCGCGGTTCAGCATCCGGTCCCAGGCCCGCCAGACGGTCCCCATCCCGCCGCGGCCGAGCCGGTCGCCCAGCTCGTACCGCCCGGCCAGCAGCCGCTCCGTCTCGGCCGTCTCCGGCCGGTCCTGCACGCCCATCGGCGACCACTCCCCCTCACATCCGTCTGCCGTCACAGCGACGGAGGGCCTGGTGCAGACCACTGTTCGAACAAATCCCACGCACACATTAGGCGCACCTTGCCAGCCCCGGTAATCACGCTCGCCCGTCGGACCGACGGTCCGGGACACTCCGGGGCCGTCAGCCTGCGAACAGCACCACCGCGGCCACCCCGAGCACCAGCAGCAGGAACACGCCCCCCACCAGCAGCGGGCCGAACAGCGCCGGAGGTATCCGCGGCGGCCGCACCTCGTCCGGCCGCCCGGCGCCCGCCCCGGCGTTCGCGCCGGCGTTCGCGCCCACGACGACCTCCGACCGCCCTCGTCCACCACCCCGCCCGCGCCGGCGCCGCACCAGCGGGGCCTCCGGTCTCAGCACCAGCGCCCGCGCCGCCCACTCCTCGTCGACCGGCTCCGGCGCGCCCGCGAGCAGCGCCGCCAACTCCCGGCGGGCCTCCTCGGCGGTCGGCCGCAGCGAGGGGTCGGGCTGCAGCAGCCGCTCGACCAGCGGCGCCAGCGGCCCGCAGGCCGCCGCAGGCTCCCGCCGCCCGTCCCGGACCGCCGACACCAGCTCCGGCACGCCACCGTCCGGGAACGGCGAGCGGCCGGTGACCAGCCGCTGCACCAGCACCCCGAGCGCCCAGCAGTCGCCCGCCGGGCCGCCGTCCAGCGGCCAGCGCTCCGCCACCGGGCCGACCAGGGTGGCCCGCACCTCGTACCGGCGGCGCCCGCCCGGGCCGCCGAGGTCCTCGGCCAGCGCCTCCTGCGCCACCCCGGACAGCAGCCCGCCGAGCATCGCCGCGCCGTCCTCGCAGACCAGCACGGACTCGGCGGTCAGGTTGCCGTGGACGAGTCCGTCCTCGTGCAGCGCCCGCAGCGCGCCGGCCAGGTCCGCCGCCAGCTCCGCCGCCCGGTAGGGCGGCACCGGTCCGACCGCCGCCAGGTCCGCCAGCGTCATGGCGCCCGACCGCTCCTCCACCGTCCACAGCAGTTCGCCCTCGACGAAGGCACCGAGCCCGCGCAGCAGCCGGGGGTGCCCGGTCGGCGCGGCCGAGCCGACCGCCGCCACCCGGCGGACCAGCCGGTCGGCGTGCGCGGGCACCTCGCCGTCCAGGTCCTGACCGGTGGTCAGCAGCGCCGGCAGCTCCAGGGCGCGCAGCAGCACGGACTCCCCGGTGCGGTCGTCCACCGCCAGGGCCCGCAGGAGTTCGGGACGGTCCGTCAGCCGGTACCGCCCCGCCAGCAACTGCTCCGGGCCGCCTCGCATGCCAGTTCCTCTCGCTCGCCGAGCAGCCTACTGAGCGGCTCCTTTACGCTCGGTCCCATGGACTGGACCGATCTGATCGACACCGCCTTCAAGGTGGCGGGAAACAACAGCCAAGCCAATCAGGCCGAGGCCGTGCGCACGGTGGAGGCGGTCGTCATCGACGGCGAGAATCCGGTCGCCTCGACGGCCGGGCGCCATCCCGACCACTTCCGCAAGGGCGTGCTCGTTCTCACCACCCACCGACTGCTCTTTCTCAAGGACGGTAAACCGCCGGTCCCGGTTCCGCTTACGGCGGTCACGGACGCGACCGTGGCCAGGACCAAGCTCAACGGCGACGTGCTCACGATCGTCGCACTGACCGGCTCGCACCGGTTCGAGGACGTGGCCAAGGCCGACGTCTTCGCCGAGCAGCTCCGGGAGGCCGCCCGGCTCGCCCGCAAGGCCGCGTCGGCCGCCGGGCCGGCGGCCGACACCGCCCCCGCCGAACTCGGCGCGGGCGACCAACTCCTCGGCCAGCTGGAGCGGTTGGCCGCCCTGCACGGCTCCGGCGCGCTCACCGACGAGGAGTTCACCCGGGCCAAGGCCCGCCTGATCGGCTAGGCCTAGCGCCCTACGGCGCGGGCTGGAAGGTGGCGAAGGCCGTGTCCCGGGCCTGGGAGTTGGCCGGGGCACCCCAGTCCGCGTCCGGGGTGATCCAGTAGATCGCGTAGCCGTACTTGGCCGGGTTCCCGGTGACGAAGCCCCGGTTGAGCGAGTGCGTGCGCGGCGTGCCGCTGATCCACTCCCAGTCGGCCGCGTTGCTCCACTGCCGGTAGTTGATCGCGGCCAGGTTGACCCGCTGGTAGTTGGTGACCTTCGAACGCAGGCCCGGCTCGGAGTCCTGCCAGTCGGCGACGGCGCTGGGGCCGGGGGTGGTGGTCCACTCGATGGTCAGGGTACTGCCGTTGCCCTTGAAGATCCGGCGGACGCCCTCCGAACCGGCCGGCTGGAGCCAGTCCGGCAGGACGACCGAGAAGCCGGTCGGGTCCTTGTACTCGTGGTAACCGGCCGGGACGGCGGCCCCCGGCGGGGTCGGGCTCTGCGCGGGGGTGGTGGCGGGCGCGCCGGCGGCCGGCGGGTTGGCCGCAGAGGGGCCGGGCGTGTCGGCCGGCTTGTCGGGGGCCGGTGTGTCGGTGGCCGGCTTGTCCGGGGCGGGCTTGTCGGTGCCCGGCTCCGGCTCCGCCGCCGGAACGGAGGCGGCCGGGGTCCCGCTCGGCCCGGCCTCGGAGCTGGTCGAGACCGACGAGGTGGCGCCCGCGCCGTTCGCCGACGAGTCGTCCCCGTTGCCGACGGCCTGGAGCACCGCGACCACCCCGGCGATCAGCAGCAGGACCAGCACCACGGTGACGACGGCCAGCCGCCGCCGTCCGTTGCGCGGGTCGGCGCCGGCCGCCTGCGTGGCGCCCAGGGTCCACTCGCTGGTCACCGGCCGGATCGGCTCGGCCGCCGGAGCCGAACCCGACGCCGCGAGCGAACCCGACGCCGAGCCCGATGCCACGTCCGAGGACGGCGAAGCGGGCTCGGGCGCCGGCTCCACGACGGGCTCCGCCACGGCGGCGGGCTCCTCGTCCTTGGCCCGGCTGCCCACCCGGACCGTCCCCAGCAGCCCCCCGATGGACCGCTTGCGGCCCTCCTCGGCCTCGGCCGGGGCCTCCTCGGGCTCCGCGGCGGCGGCCGGACTCTCGACCGGCAGCGCGTGCACGGTGGTCGACTCGGCCTTCGAGGTGGCCTCCGCGACGACCCGCTTCAGCATCGACCGGGTCTGCGAGGCGTCCAGCCGCTCGGCCGGGTCCTTGGCGAGCAGCCCCTCGATCACCGGCTGCAGCGCCCCGGCGTTCACCGGGGCGGTCAGCTCCTCGGTCATCACCGCGGTCAGGGTGGCCAGCGCCGAGCCCCGGTCGTACGGCGGCCGGCCCTCGACCATCGCGTACAGCGTGCCGCCCAGCGACCACAGGTCGGCCGGCGGCCCGGGCTTCTGCCCGCGGGCCCGCTCCGGAGATATGTACGAGGGGGCGCCGACCAGCATGCCGGTGGAGGTGACCGAGGCGTCGCCCTCCACGCTGGCGATGCCGAAGTCGGTGAGCACGACCCGGCCGTCGTCGCCGATCAGCACGTTGGACGGCTTGACGTCCCGGTGCAGGATGCCCAGCGCGTGCGCGGCGCTCAGCACGCCGAGCACGTCGAGCGCGATCTCGGCGGCCCGGGCGGGGGCCAGCGGCCCGTCCTCCCGGATGACGTCGGCCAGCGAGCGGGACTCGACCAGCTCCATGACGATCCACGGCCGGTCGTCCTCGTCGACCACGTCGAAGACGGTGACCGCCGAGTTGTGCCGGATCCGCGCGGTGGCCTTGGCCTCGCGCAGCGTCCGGACAATCAGCCGGTGCTTCTCCTCCTCCTCGACGCTGGCGTTCATCCGCAGTTCCTTGACCGCGACGGTCCGCCCCAGCATCTCGTCCTCGGCGCGCCAGACGGTGCCCATGCCGCCGCGCCCGAGCACGCCGTTCAGCCGGTAGCGGCCGGCCAGGAGGCGGCCGGTGGAACCCTGCGCCTGGGTCATTCGGAACGTTCCCCCATGTGCTGCTGGCGGTCGTGGTGACGGCGTGTCGGCCCGGCCTCAGGCCCGAACGCCCAAGTCTCCATCATCCCCTGTCCCCGGGGGCCGGGACCACCCGACCCCCGCACCCGATCCGGGGCATACCGGATCGGGCTCGGCGCTCCGTGCCCGATCTGTGATCGAAAACTCGCCAAGATCTGGCCGGGGCGCTGCTACCGTTCGGCAGCTCATCGTCTTTCCGGGGGGATCCGACGCCCATGACCGCACCCGCACCGGGCGCTGACGGCCAGTCGGGCCGGCCGCGCACCGCCCAGCACTACTCGGTCACACCCACCCTGGATTCCCCCGAGGGCTACGTCGCGCCCGGTATGCCCGGTGTCCCGGTGGCCGGATACGTCCCCACCGTCCGCTCCCACCGGACGGGCCCGCGCCGCCGCACCGCCCTGGCGGTCGCCCTCGCCGTCCTCGCCATGCTGCTCGGCGGCCTGGCCTACGGCTGCGCGCCGGCCCGGGCCGCGGACAGCCTCGGCTGGCTGGCCATCGCCCTCGCCGCCCTGGTCGCCTTACCGCTCGGCCGGCTCGGCGGCCGCAGCCGGGTGCTGCCGCTGCTCGGCGCGCTGCTCGCGGCCTGCGCGCTGCTGCTCGGCCAGCTGACCGGCCAGCTCCGCCGGGTGCACGCGGCCGGCCCCGGCCCGCGCGGCCTGCCGCACGACGCCCTGGCGCACTGGCGCGCCGAGCTGCGCGCACTCGACCTCGCCTTCTACGGCATCGCCCTGGTCGGCGGCTTCCTCCTCACCCGCCGCACCGCCAACCGCGGCTGACGCCGGTCCGGACAGCCCGAGGCCCCCGCCGGCGAAACCGACGGGGGCCTTCACCACGACGCGTCTCAGCGGTGGTTGAGCGCCGGGTTGACGGTCACCTCGACCCGCTGGAACTCCTTGAGCTCGGTGTAGCCGGTGGTGGCCATCGCGCGGCGCAGCGCGCCGAACAGGTTCATGGTGCCGTCGGGGGTGTGCGAGGGACCGGTCAGGATCTCCTCGGTGGTGCCGACCGTGCCGAGGTCCACCCGCTTGCCGCGCGGCAGCTCCTCGTGGACGGCCTCCATGCCCCAGTGGAAGCCCTTGCCGGGCGCGTCGGTGGCGCGGGCCAGCGCGGCACCGATCATCACCGCGTCGGCGCCGCAGGCGACGGCCTTCGGGATGTCGCCGCTGTAGCCGACGCCGCCGTCCGCGATCACGTGCACGTAGCGGCCGCCGGACTCGTCCATGTAGTCCCGGCGGGCGGCGGCCACGTCGGCGACGGCGGTGGCCATCGGCACCTGGATGCCGAGGACGCCCCGGGTGGTGTGGGCGGCGCCGCCGCCGAAGCCGACCAGCACGCCGGCCGCGCCGGTGCGCATCAGGTGCAGGGCCGCGGTGTACGTGGCGCAGCCGCCGACGATCACCGGGACGTCCAGCTCGTAGATGAACTGCTTGAGGTTGAGCGGCTCCGCGCCGCTGGACACGTGCTCGGCCGAGACGGTGGTGCCGCGGATGACGAAGACGTCGACGCCGGCGTCCACGACGGCCTTGGAGAACTCGGCGGTGCGCTGCGGCGAGAGCGCGGCGGCGGTGACCACACCGGAGTCGCGGACCTCCTGGATCCGCTGCTTGATCAGCTCGGCGCGGATCGGCGCGGCGTAGATCTCCTGGAGGCGGCGGGTCGCGGCGGCCTCGTCGGTGATCGTGGCGATCTCGTCGAGCAGCGGCTGCGGGTCCTCGTAGCGGGTCCAGAGGCCTTCGAGGTTCAGCACGCCGAGGCCGCCGAGGCGGCCGATGGCGATGGCCTGCTGCGGCGAGACCACGCTGTCCATCGGGGCGGCCAGGAACGGCAGCTCGAAGCGGTAGGCGTCGATCTGCCAGGCGATCGAGACCTCCTTCGGGTCCCGGGTACGGCGGCTGGGGACGACGGCGATGTCGTCGAAGGAGTACGCCCGTCGGCCGCGCTTGCCTCGCCCGATCTCGATCTCAGTCACTTCGAGCCCTTCTGGTTTGTTGCTCATGCCCGCCGGGTCACCCCGGCCGCCCCCAGTATCCCGCACCCCGGTTGCCTCGCGCGCTCGCCTCCGGGGCGCGGGGCCCGCCCCCGCCCCCGGGCGCGCCGAAGGGCCCGGCGCCGCGGTGCGGCGACGGGCCCTTGGGAAGCGCGGACTCAGCGGTTGGAGTAGTTCGGCGCCTCGACGGTCATCTGGATGTCGTGCGGGTGGCTCTCCTTGAGGCCCGCCGAGGTGATCCGGACGAAGCGGCCCTTGCTCTCCATCTCGGCGATGGTGGCGGCGCCGACGTAGCCCATGGTCTGGCGCAGGCCGCCGACCAGCTGGTGCAGCACGGCCGACAGCGGGCCGCGGTAGGGCACCTGGCCCTCGATGCCCTCGGGGACGAGCTTGTCGTCCGAGGCCACCTCGGCCTGGAAGTAGCGGTCCTTGGAGTACGAGCGGCCCTGGCCGCGGGACTGCATCGCGCCCAGCGAGCCCATGCCGCGGTAGGACTTGAACTGCTTGCCGTTGATGAACATCAGCTCACCCGGGGACTCCTCGCAGCCGGCCAGCAGCGAGCCCAGCATCACGGTGTCGGCGCCGGCGGCCAGCGCCTTGCCGATGTCGCCGGAGTACTGCAGGCCGCCGTCGCCGATGACCGGCACGCCGGCCGCCTGGCAGGCCACCGCGGCCTCGTAGATGGCGGTGATCTGCGGGACGCCGATGCCGGCGACCACGCGGGTGGTGCAGATGGAGCCGGGGCCGACGCCGACCTTGACGCCGTCCACGCCGGCGTCGATCAGCGCCTGGGCGCCGTCACGGGTGGCCACGTTGCCGCCGACCACGTCGATCCCGACGGCCGACTTGATCTTCCCGATCCAGGCCAGCGCGTTGTGGCTGTGGCCGTGCGAGGTGTCCACGACCAGGAAGTCCGCACCGGCCTCGACCAGGGCCTGGGCCCGGTCGAACGCCTCGGCGCTGGCACCGACGGCGGCACCGACCAGCAGACGACCCTCGGCGTCCTTGGCGGCGTTCGGGTACTGCTCGGCCTTGACGAAGTCCTTGACGGTGATCAGGCCCTTGATCCGGCCCTCGTCGTCGACCAGCGGCAGCTTCTCGATCTTGTGGCGGCGCAGCAGCGCCATCGCGTCCACCCCGGAGATGCCGACCTTGCCGGTGATCAGCGGCATCGGGGTCATGATCTCGCGGACCTGGCGGCTGCGGTCCGACTCGAAGGCCATGTCACGGTTGGTGACGATGCCGAGCAGCTTGCCGGCCTCGTCCGCGATCGGCACGCCGGAGATGCGGAACTTGGCGCACAGCGCGTCGGCCTCGGCCAGCGTGGTGTTCGGGCCGACCGTGATCGGGTCGGTGACCATGCCGGACTCGGAGCGCTTCACCAGGTCGACCTGGTTGGCCTGGTCCTCGACCGACAGGTTGCGGTGCAGCACGCCGACGCCGCCCTGGCGGGCCATCGAGATCGCCATCCGCGCCTCGGTGACCTTGTCCATCGCGGCGGAGAGCAGCGGGATGTTGACGCGCACGTTCCGGGAGACCCGCGAGGAGGTGTCGACCTGGTTCGGCAGCACCGCGGAAGCCCCGGGCAGCAGCAGGACGTCATCGAACGTGAGCCCGAGCATGGCGAACTTCTCGGGTACGCCTGCGGCGTTGTAAGACATTTGGGGGGTACCTTCCGTGGCCGGCCTATTCCGCTCACGCCCTGAGGGTGGGGCGCGTTCATCGCTCACTCGCAGCAGACCGCCGAAGCCGGGTGGTTTTGGAGGAACCTCCAGGGGAACCCCGCGCGCACCCGCGAAACTTTGGCAACCCGCCCAGGCGCCGATACCCCATGGTACTGGCACGGCGAATGTGTCCTCGTGTGCCCTTGACAACACCGGCCCCCCGTGGCTCATTCCGGCCGGTCAGGACTTAGGTCCTGACCGGCGGATCTTGCCGGACAGGACCTAGGAGGACTCCTCCGCGAGCGCCCGCAGCCGGCTGAGCGCCCGGTGCTGCGCCACCCGGACGGCGCCCGGGGACATCCCCAGCACCTCGCCGGTCTCCTCCGCCGAGAGCCCGGCGGCCACCCGCAGCAGCACCAGTTCGCGCTGACGGGCCGGCAGGTTGGAGAGCAGTTCCTTGGCCCAGGCCGCGTCGCTGCTCAGCAGCGCCTGCTCCTCCGGGCCGAGCGCCTCGTCCGGCACCTCCGGCAGGTCGTCCTGCGGGACGACCGTCGAGCCGGGCCCGCGCATCGCGGCCCGCTGCAGATCGGCGATCTTGTGCGCGGCGATGCCGTAGACGAAGGCCTCGAACGGCCGCCCCTGGTCCTTGTACCGGGGCAGCGCGCACAGCACCGCGACGCAGACCTCCTGCGCGACGTCGTCCACGTGGTGCCGGGCGCCGCCGGGCAGCCGCACGAGCCGGCCGCGGCAGTAGCGCAGCGCCAGCGGATGGACGTAGGCGAGCAGGGCGTCGATGGCCGGGCCCTCACCGCGGACGGCGGCCGCGACGAGCTCGCCCACCAGCGGGGAGCCGCCCGCGCCGAGCACCGGCGGTCGACCGGGGCCGGGCACCGCGCCGGGGCCGCCGGGGTCGGCGTACGACGGATCGCCACCCGGGCCGGAGGGCTCGGCCTCCACCGGGTCCGCCTGGCCGGCCGCACCGGCGACGTCGTCACGCATCGGTCCATGGTGCCTGGTCGCGCGGGAAAACGCGGCACCGCGTCCGGAGTTGTGCACCGGAACGTTATGCGCTGCGGTGCCGTACGGCGTGCCGCCGCGCACCACCGGCCCCTCCTGCACCGTGCCGCCTCCCGCCCCGCCGCCGTCGGTGGTCCCGTCCTTCGCGCCGTCCGCCGAATGTGCTGCGGCCGTGTGGTTCGCCGCAGTGCCTGTCCGCTGGTCCCCGAGGTGCTCCACTACTCCATGGTGCAACCTCGGGACCGTAACGTCACACGCCCGGACGGCGCCCGTGCCGGGAACCGCCGGCGGCGCGCCGCAGCCGGCGGCGCCACCGGCGGTCAGCGGACCAGGCCCCAGCGGAAACCCAGCGCCACCGCGTGCGCGCGGTCGGAGGCCCCGAGCTTCTTGAACAGCCGTCGGGCGTGGGTCTTGACGGTGTCCTCGGACAGGAACAGCTCGCGGCCGATCTCGGCGTTGCTGCGGCCGTGGCTCATGCCCTCCAGCACCTGGATCTCACGCGCCGTCAACGTGGGCGCCGCGCCCATGTCGGGGCTGCGCAGCCGGCGCGGGGCGAGCCGCCAGGTCGGGTCGGCGAGGGCCTGGGTGACGGTGGCCCGCAGTTCGGCGCGCGAGGCGTCCTTGTGCAGGTACCCGCGGGCGCCCGCGGCCACCGCGAGCGCGACCCCGTCGAGGTCCTCGGCGACGGTGAGCATGATGATCCGCGCGCCCGGATCGGCGGACAGCAGCCGCCGGACCGTCTCGACCCCGCCGAGGCCGGGCATCCGGACGTCCATCAGAACGAGATCGGAGCGGTCGGCCACCCAGCGGCGGAGGACCTCCTCCCCGTTCGTCGCGGTGGTGACCCGGTCCACACCGGGTACGGTCGCGACCGCGCGGCGAAGCGCCTCGCGGGCGAGCGGGGAATCGTCGCAAACGAGAACGGAAGTCATGACCGTCGTCCTCCGCAGCTGATCCGCGTCACGTTGAGCCTCCTGGCTGGTACGAACCTCTCCGACACGGCCGATCGGCGACAGAGTCCGTGCTGATCGCCTCAAATTCCCCGCGATCGTTCCCGACGTCCGGCGCCCGCTAACCGCCTCCGCACTTCCAACGACCGTCACTCGAATGAGTTACGGCCTTCGGGGCCATCTCCACCACTGTACGTGGCCAACCCATTACCGATCAGCCGCATCGCGGTGCACACGCCGCACTTTTGCCCAGCTCGCGCGCGGTGGGCGCACGACCCGCACACCGGCGCGGAGTGTCGCGCGCCCGTCGGCCACCCGAATGCCACGCCCGCGCCCGCCGAACCCCTTGCCCACTTTGCCCGTTTTTATAGCTTTCGTATGGTCATTGACTGTTGTGCCACTCTGTGGGTGACTTGTCCATGGAGTTGCCGTAAGTCATATTTCCAGGTGTCCACACCAGTGCATCGACGCCCGCCGCGCCGCCCAGCAGCAGCCCGCTGAGCGCCGGCCCACGGCCGACGAGCCTCTGAAGGGAATGAGCCATGGCAGATTTCTCCCGCCTCCCAGGTCCCAACGCGGACCTCTGGGACTGGCAGCTCTCCGCAGCCTGCCGTGGCGTGGACAGTTCGCTCTTCTTCCACCCCGAGGGCGAACGCGGGGCCGCGCGGAGTTCACGCGAGGCCAGTGCCAAGGAGGTCTGCATGCGCTGCCCGGTGATCACCGAGTGCGCGGCGCACGCGCTGGCGGTCCGCGAGCCGTACGGCGTCTGGGGCGGGATGACCGAGGACGAGCGCGAGGAGATGCTGGGGCGTTCGCGGCACCGGCTGGTGGAGGTCCCGCTGACCCCGCCGGCGATCGCCCGGCGCTAGCCCCGCCTCCACGGCGCGCCGTGAAGAAACGTTTCCTCGCGGCGTTTCGGGCTGTTCAAGCCCGGTCCAGAACGCTCAGGCCCCAGAGGTCAGCGCCCGGCCGACCCCGCCAGCCGCTCCAGCATCAGCGCCACGGCCGGCACCTCGGCCAGATCCGGCAGGGTCAGCGCGACCACCTGCCGCACCGCCGGCGCCCCCGCGGCCGTCCGCACCGGCACCGTCGACACCCCGTCCGGGCGCACCGACTGCAGCGCCAGCCGGGGCAGCACCGCCACCCCCAGTCCGGCCGCCACCAGGCCGACCACCGCCGGATAGTCGTCGGTCGCGAAGTCGATCCGGGGCTCGAAGCCCGCCCCCGCGCACAGCTCCACCAGGTGCCCCCGGCACTGCGGGCAGCCCGCGATCCACTGCTCCCCCGCCAGCTCGGCCAGCTCCACCGGCCTGCCGCGCCCCGCCAGCCGGTGCGCGGCGGGCAGCAGGCCCACCAGCGGGTCGTCCAGCAGCGGGGTGACCACCAGATCGGACCAGTCGGAGCCGGCACTCAGCTGCTGCGCCTCCAGGTTGGCCTCGGCCCGCGCCTCGCGCGGCGTCCCGTGCGCGGGCGCCGGCAGCGCGGCGCCGCCGTCGGACTGCGGGTAGCGGAAGGCCAGCGCGATCTCGCACTCGCCGCCGCGCAGCATCGCCAGCGACTCCGGCGGCTCCGCCTCGACCAGCGACACGCGCACCCCCGGATGGCTGTCCCGCAGCCGGGCGACCGCGGGCGGCACCAGGGTGGAGCTCGCGGTCGGGAAGGAGACCAGCCGCACCCGGCCGGCCCGCAGCCCGGCGATCGCGGCGATCTCCTCCTCGGCGGCGGAGAGCCCGGCCAGGATCCCGGTGGCGTGCTTGAGCAGCACCCGCCCCGCCTCGCTGAGCTGCATGCCCCGGCCGCAGCGGACCACCAGCGGGGTGTCCACCGACTTCTCCAGGGCCTTCATCTGCTGGCTGATGGCGGGCTGCGTACAGCCCAGCTCGCGAGCGGCGGCGGAGAAGGAGCCGGTGCGGGCGACAGCACGCAGGACGCGCAGGTGACGGGCCTCGATCATGCCTTAGTTATAAGGCAATCTTTGCCAATGGCAAAATTCCACTGATGATTGAAGCCTCAAACGCCGGACACGCCGGAGGCCCGGCCGCCCCCCCCCCGGGGGCGGCCGGCCGCCCCGCGGACCGCAAGCGGGCGGGGAGGGTGGGCGCGAGCACGGCGGGGGCCCCC
>NZ_JBHWIO010000009.1:53838-70514 GCF_042732075.1 Kitasatospora sp. NPDC059812 | reverse complement strand
TGTGGCTTTTATTTTATATAACAACGAGATTCTCACACACCCCCCCCCCCCCCCCCCGGGGCGGCCCCCCCCCCCCCGGGGGCGGGCGGCCCCCCCCCCCCCCTCGACCGTCAGGCGTCAGTGCGAGTGGCCGTGACCGTGGCCGTGGCCCGCCTCGGCCTCCTCTTCCTTCTTCTCCACCACGAGGGTCTCGGTGGTGAGCAGCAGGGAGGCGATCGAGGCCGCGTTCTCCAGGGCGGAGCGGGTGACCTTGACCGGGTCGATGACGCCGGCCTTCACCAGGTCGCCGTACTCGCCGGTGGCCGCGTTGTAGCCCTGGCCGATCTCCAGCTCGGCGACCTTGGAGGTGATGACGTAGCCCTCCAGGCCGGCGTTCTGGGCGATCCAGCGCAGCGGCTCGTGCAGCGCCTTGCGGACGACCGCGACACCGGTCGCCTCGTCGCCCGACAGGCCCAGGCCGCCGTCCAGCACCTTGGCGGCGTGCACCAGGGAGGCGCCGCCACCGGCGACGATGCCCTCCTCGACCGCGGCACGGGTCGCCGAGATGGCGTCCTCCAGGCGGTGCTTGCGCTCCTTCAGCTCCACCTCGGTGGCGGCGCCGACCTTGATGACGCAGACGCCGCCGGCCAGCTTGGCCAGGCGCTCCTGCAGCTTCTCGCGGTCCCAGTCGGAGTCGGTGGCGGCGATCTCACCCTTGATCTGGGCGACGCGGCCGGCCACGGCCTCGCTGTCACCGGCACCGTCGACGACGGTGGTCTCGTCCTTGGTGATGGTCACGCGGCGGGCGGTGCCCAGCACGTCCACGCCGACCTGGTCGAGCTTGAGGCCGACCTCCTCGGAGATGACCGTGCCGCCGGTCAGGGTGGCCAGGTCGCCGAGGATCGCCTTGCGGCGGTCGCCGAAGCCCGGGGCCTTGACGGCGACCGCGTTGAAGGTGCCGCGGATCTTGTTCACCACGAGGGTGGACAGCGCCTCGCCGTCGACGTCCTCGGCGATGATCAGCAGCGGCCGGGAGGCACCGCCCTGGAGGATCTTCTCCAGCAGCGGCAGCAGCTCCTGGATGGAGGAGATCTTGCCCTGGTTGATCAGGATGTACGGGTCCTCCAGGACCGCCTCCTGCCGCTCCGCGTCGGTGACGAAGTACGGCGACAGGTAGCCCTTGTCGAACTGCATGCCCTCGGTGAAGTCCAGCTCCACGCCGAAGGTGTTCGACTCCTCGACGGTGATGACACCGTCCTTGCCGACCTTGTCGATCGCCTCGGCGATCAGCTCGCCGACCTGGGTGTCCTGGGCGGAGAGGGACGCGACGGCGGCGACGTCGTCCTTGCCCTCGATCTCGCGGGCCACCGAGAGCAGGTGCTCGGAGACGGCGGCGACGGCCTTGTCGATGCCCTTCTTCAGGGCGGCCGGGCCGGCACCGGCGGCGACGTTGCGCAGACCCTCGTTGACCAGGGCCTGGGCCAGCACGGTGGCGGTGGTGGTGCCGTCACCCGCGACGTCGTTGGTCTTGGTGGCGACCTCCTTGACGAGCTGCGCGCCAAGGTTCTCGTACGGGTCGTCCAGCTCGACCTCACGGGCGATGGTCACACCGTCGTTGGTGATGGTCGGGGCGCCGAACTTCTTGTCGATGACGACGTTGCGGCCCTTGGGGCCGATGGTCACCTTGACGGTGTCGGCCAGCTTGTTGACACCGCGCTCCAGCGAGCGGCGGGCGTCCTCGTTGAACTGCAGGATCTTCGCCATGTTCCCTATTCCCTCGGGGCTTCGGCCGGCCCACCGGCCGCCGGACTACGTGAACCAACAACCACGCCCCGGGCCCCTGTCACTTGGGACACGGATCCGGGGCGGGTCGGAACGACTTACTTCTCGATGATGGCGAGAACGTCGCGAGCGGAGAGAACCAGGTACTCCTCGCCCTGGTACTTCACCTCGGTGCCGCCGTACTTCGAGTACAGGACGATGTCACCGACGGCGACGTCGAGCGGCAGACGCTGGCCGTCCTCGAAGCGACCCGGGCCGACGGCCAGGACGACGCCCTCCTGGGGCTTCTCCTTGGCGGTGTCCGGGATAACCAGGCCGGAGGCCGTGGTGGTCTCGGCGTCGAGCGGCTGGACCACGATGCGGTCCTCAAGCGGCTTGATGGCAACCTTGCTGCTGGTGGTCACGTCCGAGCTCCCCTTCGGAGATTACGGGGTTTCTAACGGGTAGGAGCGAACCTGCGGGCCTGCCGTCGCGGGGGTCAGGCACACGTCTTCGCGTTAGCACTCCCCCAGTGGGGAGTGCCAAGGACGACCATAGGCCGGTGTTAGCACTCAGTCAACCAGAGTGCCAACGGCGCGCCCGGGCATCCCGAACCGCGGGCGCGGAGCCGTACACCCGTGC
Source organism: Kitasatospora sp. NPDC059812 (assembly GCF_042732075.1). Lineage (NCBI taxonomy): Bacteria > Bacillati > Actinomycetota > Actinomycetes > Kitasatosporales > Streptomycetaceae > Kitasatospora > Kitasatospora sp. NPDC059812. The sequence goes on along the minus strand of NZ_JBHWIO010000009.1, from coordinate 68,132 downwards.
GACCGCCCCGCCCCACCGCGCCGGCACCGTCGGAGCCGGTGGGACGGCCAACCCGCCAGAATGGCCCCGTGGACACCGAGAACCTCCAGCCCCTGCTGACCCCCGAGGGCCAGGCCCTGCTCGCCGAACTGCGCGAGTTCACGCCCGAGGAGGAGCTGGCGCTGGCCACCAGGCTGCGGCGGGGGCACCCGGCCGAGCTGGTCTCGGCGGCCTTCGGGCAGGCCCGGCTGCGGCAGCGGGCGCGGGCGAAGTTCGGGGCGGACGCCGACCTGATGTACTTCACGCCCAACGGCGTCGAGCAGTCCACCCGGCGCAGCGTGGCCGAGTGGCGGGCGCGCCGCTTCGCCGAGCTGGGCGTCCGCCGGCTGGCCGACCTGTGCTGCGGCATCGGCGGGGACGTGCTGGCGCTGGCCAGGGCCGGGATCGAGGTGCTGGCCGTCGACAAGGACCCGGCGGCCTGCGCCGCCACCGCCGCCAACGCGGCCGCGCTGGGCCTGACCGACCTGGTCCGGGTGCGCTGCGCGGACGTCGCCGAGGTGGACGTCGCCGGCTACGACGCGGTGTTCACCGACCCGGCGCGGCGCACGGCGCGCGGCCGGGTGTTCGACCCGGAGGCGTACGCCCCGCCGCTCTCCTGGGCGATCGAGGCCGGCCGCCGGACCCCGATCGGCGCGCTGAAGGTGGCCCCGGGCATCCCGCACGAGGCCGTCCCGGCCGACGCCGAGGCGGAGTGGGTCTCCGACCACGGCGACGTGAAGGAGGCGGTGCTCTGGTTCGGCACCGGGGCCGCCCGCCCGCACCGCGCCACCCTGCTGCCGCAGGCCGCCAGCCTCACCGGCGGCGACCTGCCCGACCCGCCGGCCGGCCCGGTCGGGCGCTACCTGTACGAGCCGGACGGCGCGGTGATCCGGGCCCATCTGGTGGCCGAGGTGGCCGAGCAGGTGGGCGGCCGGCTGATCGACCCGAAGATCGCCTACCTCACCTCGGACCGGCTGGTCGCCACCCCGTACGCGCACGCCTTCGAGCTCACCGACGTGCTGCCGTTCCACATCAAGCGGCTGAAGGCGCTGCTGCGCGAGCGCGGGGTCGGCACGGTGGTGATCAAGAAGCGCGGGATGGCGATCACCCCGGAGGAGCTGCGCCGCCAGCTCAAGCCCTCCGGGCCGAACGCCGTCACGGTGATCCTCAGCCGCACCGACAACGGGCCGCTGATGATGCTCGGCCGGCCCGCCTGAGGCGGCCACGAGGCGGGCGCACGGACTACGAGGTGGGCGCCTGGATGTAGTCCTCCAGCCGGGCCACCGAGAAGCCCTGCTCCTGGATCCGGGCCAGCAGGTCGCCGAACATCTGGGTCATCGTGGCGCCCTTGAGCTCCTTCGGGCCGCGGAAGTGCGCCAGGATGATGTCGCCGGACTTCAGCTTCTTGTCCGCCGCCTGGTACTGCATGTCGTGGATCTGCATCGACTCGCGCCAGAGCACCATCGCGCGCGGGCCGCACTGCTGGACCGAGTTGTTCAGCGTCGGGGTGTTGGCGCCGTCCCCGAACGGCGGGCGGAACAGCAGCGGGGCGGTGCCGTACTGCTGGGTGAGCGCGGACTGCGCGTCGCAGATCTCGGACTTCTGCTTCTCCGCCGGGATCTTGCTCATCACCGGGTGGTCCACGGTGTGGTTCTGGATGTGGTTGCCGAGCGCCTGGAGCGGCTTGAAGTAGCCGTAGTCGTTCTTGACGATGTCCCGGGTCAGGAACATCGAGATCGGCACCTTGAGCTCGGTCAGCATCTCGACGAACTTCGGGTCCTTCTCGGCGCCGTCGTCGATGGTGATGAAGACGACCTTGTCGCTCGTCTTCACCTCGCTGAACACCGGTACGGGGCCGGTCCGTTCGAGCTTGATGGGCTTGTCCGCGGGCGGCGCGGGGGCCGGCGCCAGCGGCTTGAGGTTCCACTTCGCCCAGGCCGCCGGGTCCCCGCCGGCCGGGGCCGCGGTGGTGGGCGCGCCGGCCGGGCTGGTCGGCACGGCGCCGCCGCCGGCGGGCTGGGGCGTGGCCGCCGAGCTGCCGCCGGCCGCCGCCGGGGCGGCGGCGCCCCCGTTGTCGCCGCATCCGGTGGCCAGGGCCAGCAGGGCCAGCGCCCCCACCGCGTACGTCCTGGTCCTGCTCCGACCGTCCCTGTTCACCGCAGCGCGCTCCCGGTTCCCGTCCAGCTTCTTCTCAGCTATGCACGGTAGCGGTCGGGGCGGCGGTTCCCGGACAGCGCCTATTCGACGTGCTCGCTGGTGAAGGACCAGCGGTGCACCGGGCGGCCGAGCAGGTCGGCCGGCGGGTCGGCGACCGGCACCGGCTCGCCGGTCCACCAGGTGATCAGCAGCACCCGTTCGCCGGGCGCGCCGAGCAGCTCGGTGCGGACCAGCCCGGCCGAGCCGCGCACCGCGGGCAGCGCCACCTCCCGTACCCAGGAGGCGAGTTCGGCCCCGCGGCCGGTGGCGGCGCGGGCCTCCCACATCGCGGCGACGGTCACTCGGCGCCGCCGGTGAGGGCCTGGTACGCCTGGCCGTGGACGTCGCCGTGCCGGACGTCCGCAGCCGGCACGTGCGCCTCGGTCACCGGCAGCGAGGAGTCGGCGGACAGGTCGAGCGCGGACGGCGTGCGGTCACGCCACACCATCTCGGAGCCCAGCGCGGCCACCATCGCGCCGTTGTCGGTGCACAGGCCCGGCCGGGGCACCCGCAGCCGGATGCCGGCCCGGTCGCAGCGCTGCTGGGCCATCTCGCGCAGCCGCGAGTTGGCGGCCACCCCGCCGCCGATCATCAGGTGGTCGACGCCGTTGTCCCGGCACGCCTTGACGGCCTTGCGGGTGAGCACGTCGGTGACGGCCTCCTGGAAGGACGCCGCCACGTCGGCGATCGGCACCTCCTCGCCGGCCCGGCGCTTGGCCTCCACCCAGCGGGCGACGGCGGTCTTCAGACCGGAGAAGGAGAAGTCGTACGCGGGGTCGTTGCGGCCGCTCAGGCCGCGTGGGAAGGCGATCGCCTTGGGGTCGCCCTCGCGGGCGGTGCGGTCGACCACCGGGCCGCCCGGGAAGCCCAGGCCGAGCACCCGGGCGACCTTGTCGAAGGCCTCGCCGGCCGCGTCGTCGATGGTCGCGCCGAGCGGGCGGACGTCGCTGGTGATGTCCTCGCTGAGCAGCAGCGAGGAGTGCCCGCCGGAGACCAGCAGCGCCATCGTCGGCGACGGCAGCCGGCCGTGCTCCAACTGGTCGACGCAGATGTGCGAGGCGAGGTGGTTGACCCCGTACAGCGGCTTGTCCAGCGCCCAGGCGTACGCCTTGGCGGCACTGACACCGACCAGCAGCGCGCCGGCCAGGCCGGGGCCGGCGGTGACCGCGATGCCGTCCAGGTCGCTCGCCTTGACGCCGGCGGTGTCCAGCGCGCGCTGGATGGTCGGGACCATCGCCTCCAGGTGGGCGCGACTGGCGATCTCCGGGACGACGCCGCCGAAGCGGGCGTGGTCGTTGACGCTGGAGGCGACCGCGTCGGCCAGCAGCGTGGTGCCGCGCACGATGCCGACGCCGGTCTCGTCGCAGGAGGTCTCGATGCCGAGGACGAGCGGTTCGTCAGCCATGGCGGGTGTCCTTAAGGTCCTTCGGGTCAGTGCTGGGGTGGTCGAGGCGCATCACCAGCGCGTCGACGTTGGCGGGCTGGTAGTAGCCGCGCCGGATGCCCACCGGTTGGAAGCCGAAGCGCTCGTACAGCTGCTGGGCGCGCGGATTGTCCACCCGTACCTCCAGCAGCAGTTCGGCGCAGCCGCGGCGGGCGGCCTCCCGGATCAGGTCGGTGAGCAGCGCCGCGCCGAGGCCGGCGCCCTGGTGGCGCTGGTCGACGGCGATGGTCTGGACGTCGCCCTCGCCGGCGATCGCCATCAGCCCGGCGTAGCCGACGATGGCGCCGTCCGCGTTGGTGGCGACGGTGTAGTGGCGGGTGCCGCCGGGGTGGGTCTCGGCCAGCTCGGACCAGTACATCCCGGTGGACCAGGCGTCCTCGGGGAAGAGCCGCAGCTCCAGCTCCATCACCGGCGCGATGTCCCACCAGCGCATCGGGCGCAGGGTGGTGCCGTGCTTCACGCCGGGAGCACCGCCTTGCCCCCTAGAACATTCTTGAAGGCAGCCGGCACCTGGGCGTCCGGGCGGCGCAGGTACAGCGGGACGTTCGGCAGCAGCTCGCGGCCGGCCGCCAGCTCGGCGGCGGCGAAGCCCGCCAGGGCGCCGGCCGACACGTGCTCGGGGCCGTGCGCGCCGGGGAAGCTCTCGGGGTAGAGCAGCGCGCCGGCGCCGACCGAGCGCGGCTGCGGGGCCAGCTCGGCGGGGCGGTCCACGCCGGGGCCCTCGGTGCGGTGGCCGTCGGCGTCGTAGGAGGCCCAGTAGACCTCCTTGCGGCGCGCGTCGGTGGCCACCGTGAACGGCTGCCCGGCCAGGCCCTCGGCGCGGGCCTGGTGGGCGATCGCGTCCAGGGTGCAGACACCGTGCACCGGCAGCCCGAGGGCGTGGCCGAGCGCGGCGGCGGTCACCAGGCCGACCCGCAGGCCGGTGTACGGGCCCGGGCCGACGCCCACCGCGATGCCGGTGAGCCGGTGCTTGTCGACGCCGGCCGCCCGCAGGACCTGGTCGATCGCGGGCAGGAGCAGTTCGCCGTGGCGCCGGGCGTCGACCTGATGGGTCTCGGCGAGGACGGCCGTGCCGTCGTGGACGGCGGCGGTGACGGCGGGGGTAGCGGTGTCGAACGCGAGCAGCAGCACGGGTCAAGGTTAGACCGCCGTTCGTCCGACCGGCCGATCGACCAGGTGTGCCATCCAGGAACACACATCCGGGGCGCCGCGACCCGGCCGGACGGACCTGGCACGATGGGGCCGTACGTAAAGGGACGGCGGCGGGAGCGGCACGTGGCGAAGATGGGTCCTGGTGTGGTGGTCACGGGGCTGACCCTGGGGGCCCTGGCGGTGGTGAGCCTGCTGGCCTTCCAGGCCAACGGCGCTCAGGACCGGGCGGCCGGCGCCAAGCCGACCGCCAGCACCACGACGTCCAGCGGGCCGGCCGCCTCCGCGACGCCGAGCGCCTCGGCCACCCCGACGGTCCCGCCGCTGCCGACCATCTCGGGCAGCGGGACCAGGGTGGTCTACTCGATCAGCAGCCACTACGTCTGGCTGATCGACCCGAAGAAGAACCCACAGGTCACGCCCGGTTTCCCGGTCACCCCGGGCTCGGTCGAGCCGGCTCCGGGCAGTTACTCGGTCTACAGCCGCACCCCGACGACCACCGGGACGGACGGCAAGCAGATCGAGCACGTGGTGCGCTTCGCGCAGCAGAACGGCGTGGTGTTCGGCTTCAGCGCCGCCGTGGACGGCGCGACCCCGACCACCGAGCCGAACGCCAAGACCGGCGGCATCCGCAGCGGTCGCCCGGACGGCCAGTTGCTCTGGGACTTCGCGCCGAACGGCACCAAGGTGGTCGTGGTCGCCTGAGCCCGGCTCGGGCGTGTCAGGCCGCGCGGGGTGTGCCCGTCTCCGGTTCCTCGGCCCGCCGGGGCTCCGGCTCGGGCGGGGTGGACACCGCCTCGGCGGCCGCACAGGCGGCCAGCAGCGCCCGCATCGGCGCCCCCTGGACGCGGCGGGCGGACTCTCCGGCCCCGGCGCCGTGCCCGGCGCGCTTCGGGGCGGGGGTGGTGCTCGACATGGCGCCTCCCTAGTTAGGCAGACCTAACCGCAGCACCCATCCCACCACGCCCGGCACCCCGCCCGCAACACTTCCCGACAGCCTGTCGGCAAAACGGCGCACACCTGGGCGCGGGCCTCAGCCGAGCGCCTCCAGCGCGACACCCGCCCAGCGCGGACCGAGGCCGGTCAGCACCACCCGGCGCGGGTCCAGGTCGTCCTCGTCGGCGGTGTCACCGAGGGCACGCTCGATCCGCACCTCCAGCCGGTCCTCGGACAACCGCTCGACCTTGCCCTCGCCCCACTCGACCACGACCACCGACTCCGGCAGCGAGACGTCCAGGTCGAGGTCCTCCATCTCGTCCAGGTCCCCGCCGAGCCGGTACGCGTCCACGTGCACCAGCGCCGGGCCTCCGACCAGCGACGGGTGCACCCGGGCGATCACGAAGGTCGGCGAGGTCACCGCCCCGCGGACCCCCAGCCCCTCCCCCAGGCCCCGGGTCAGCGTGGTCTTCCCCGCCCCCAGTTCACCGGAGAGCAGCACCAGGTCCCCGGGCCTCAGCAGCGCGGCCAGCTCCCGGCCGAGCCGGCCCATCCGCTCCGGGGTGGGGACGGTGAGAGTGGCGTGCGAGCCCATGCGCGTGTCTTGCCCTTCGGTCCGTACCGGCGTGCCGACCGCCGGCCGCCACCGCTACCGTGCCACATCGCCGGCCCGGCGCGCGCCGGAAGGGGTCAGGGGCCGTCCAGGACCGCCGGGGGCGGCGCGGCGGCGGCGAAGCCGGCGGCCCGGCGCAGCAGCGCCACCAGCTCGTGGTCGACCAGCTCCGGGCGCTCCAGCATCACCAGGTGCCCGGCGCCCTCCACCAGCACCAGCTCCGCGCCGGGCAGCCGCTCGGCCATCGCCTCGCTGTGCGCCGACGGCGTCAGCAGGTCCTTCGTACCGGCCAGCACCAGCGTCGGCAGGCCGCTCAGGGCGGCGAGCGCCGCGTACTTCTCGTGCGCGGCGAACACCGGGTAGAACTCGGCGACCACGTCGATCGGGGTGGCGTCCAGCAGCTGCTCGGCGAACCGCACCACGCCCGGGTCGACGTCCCGCCCGCCGAAGGAGAACCTCCGGTAGAAGACGGCGGCGACGTCCGCACCCAGCCGCCGGCTCGCCTCCACCAGCTCGACTTGACGGCCCAGCAGCCGCATCACCCCGGGCGCGACCTTCTTGAACAGCTTCGCGCCGGCCGACGGCAGCCCGAGGCTGACCTCGTTCCAGTCCCCCGCCAGCGTGCCGATCAGCGCCACCCCGGCGACCCTCTCCCGGAACAGCTCCGGGTGCTGGTCGGCCAGCGCCATCACCGTCATGCCGCCCATCGAGTGGCCCACCAGCACCAGCGGCCCGGTCGGCGCGACGGCGTCGATCACCGCCTTGAGGTCGCCGCCCAGCTGGTCGATGCTGGCCGGCTCACCGGCCAGGAAGGAGCGGGAGCGCTCGGAGCGGCCGTGGCTGCGCTGGTCCCAGAAGACCAGCCGCAGTCCCTCGCGCAGCGCGGCCCGCTGGAAGTGCCAGCTGTCCTGGTTGAGGCAGTAGCCGTGGCAGAACAGCACGGTCAGCGGCTCGGCGCCGGAGGTGCCGCCGTCCGGCTCGGGGCCGGTGCCGTCCAGCTCGACGTACAGCTCGGTGCCGTCCGGCGCGGCCACCGTCCGCGGGCGCCCGCGCAGCGAGCCGTACGGGGCCTCGGCGTCCAGCTCGGCCCGGGCCCGGCGGCGGGTCGCCCGGCCGACGGTCAGCCGCTCTATCGCCACCCCGGCGGCCGCCCCGGCCGCCAGCACGCCGACCGAGATCCCGATCACACCGGCCCGGCTCACCCCGGAGGCCGCGCCGGCCGCCTTGGCCACCGCCGCGACCGGGCCGCTCTCGGCCGGTCCCTCCGTCATGCGCCCGGGCCCTCGGTGCGGCTGCCGCCCAGGTAGCGGCGCGGGACCCTGGCGCCGATCCGGGTCACGATCTCGTACGAGATGGTGCCGCAGGCCCGGCCCCAGTCCTCGGCGGTCGGCTCGCCCTGCTCGCCGTTGCCGAACAGCAGCACCTCGTCGCCGATCGCGGGGGTGTCCCCGCCCAGGTCCACGACGAACTGGTCCATCGCGACCCGGCCGGCGATCGTGCGCCACTTGCCGCCGATCTGCACCGGGCCGGTGCCGCTGGCGTGCCGCGGGATGCCGTCGCCGTAGCCGACCGGGACCAGGCCCAGCGTGGTCGGGCCCGGCGTCACGTAGTGGTGGCCGTAACTGACCCCGTGCCCGCCCGGAACGTGCTTGACCAACGCCAGCCGCGCGGTCAGCGCCATCACCGGGCGCAGCCCGAAGTCGGCCGGCGACCCGACCTCCGGCACCGGCGACAGCCCGTACGCGGCCAGGCCGGTGCGGACCAGGTCGAAGTGCGACTGCGGGAGCAGCAGGGTGGCCGGCGAGTTCGCCAGGTGCCGCACCTCCGGGCGCAGCCCGGCGGCCTCGGCCCGGGCCAGCGCCGCGTGGAAGGAGTCCAGCTGGGCCTGGATCGACGGGTGGCCCGGCTCGTCGGCGGCGGCGAAGTGCGACCAGACGCCGACCACGGTCAGCAGCCCCTCCGCCTCGGCGCGGCGGGCGGCGGCCACCAGGTGCGGCCAGTCGTGCGGCTGGCAGCCGTTGCGGCCCAGACCGGTGTCCGCCTTCAGGTGCACCCTGGCCGGGATGCCGGTCTCCCGGACGGCCGGCAGCAGCTCGTCCAGCGCCCACTGGCCGCTCACCGAGATGTCGATGTCCGCGCGCAGCGCCTCCCGCCACGGCCCGCCCGGCGTCCACAGCCAGCACAGGACGCGGGCCTGCTCCGGGCGGATGCCCGCGGCCCGCAGTGCCAGCGCCTCCTCGGGCGTCGCGCAGCCGAGCCAGCCGACCCCGTTCGCGACCGCCTCGCGGGCGCACTCGACGGCGCCGTGGCCGTAGGCGTCCGCCTTGACCGCGAGCATCACCGCCGAGCTGCCGACGCGCTCGCGCAGCGCGGCGAGGTTGCCGCGCAGGGCGGCCAGATCGATGGTCGCCTCGGCCCTTACGCCGTCGGTCAGGGTGGCCGTGCCGGTCGTGTTCGCAGTTGTCATCAGGGTCAGTCTCCCAGACATCCCGGAGTCCTCGCCGAACGGCCCGTCCGTGCGGCGGCCGGTGCCAGGGCCCCCGGCACCGCGCCGACCTGCGGCGCACCGCTCGTCACCCTGTTCCGGACGCGCACGCAGGACCGATCGGTTCCGCACCGCCCGTCCCCACCGCACCGCCCGCCCCGGGCCTACGCCTCCCGCACCGCCCGCCACACCGCGGGCAGCGCCTGCGCCACCGCCGGCGCCGTCACCGGCGCGCCCGGGTCGCCCGCCGCGTGGCGGCCCGCCAGGCCGTGCAGGTAGGCGCCGACCGACGCGGCGTCCAGCGGCGCCAGGCCGGCCGCCAGCAGGGAGCCCGCCAGGCCGGCCAGGACGTCGCCGCTGCCGGCGGTGGCCAGCCAGGACGTGCCGGTCGGGTTGACCCGGACGGCGCCGCCCGGGTCGGCGATCACCGTGGTGGAGCCCTTGAGCAGGACCGTCGCCCGGTAGGCGGCCGCCAGCCGACGGGCGGTGGCCAGCCGGGCGGCGGCCAGCGAGTCGGCGGACGGCGGCGCGGCGCCGTCGGCGCCCGCGAGCAGCCGGGCGGCCTCGCCGGTGTGCGGGGTGAGCAGGGTGGGGGCCGTCCGGCCGGCCAGCGCGTCCGGGCCGAGCCGGGCCAGCTCGGTCAGCCCGTCCGCGTCCACCAGGACCGGGACGTCGCTCGACAGTGCCTCGGCCAGCGCCTGCCGCGCCCCCTCGCCGCCGCCCGGCCCGACCACCCAGGCCTGCACCCGCCCGGCCCCGGCCGGCCCGCCCTCGGTGACCAGCACCTCCGGGAAGCGCCGCACCACCTCCTCGGCCGCCGTGCCGACGTACCGGACGGCACCCGCACCGCCGTGCAGCGCCCCGGCGACCGCCAGCAGCGCCGCGCCCGGGTACGTCGCCGAACCGGCCGCCACCCCGACCACGCCCCGCCGGTACTTGTCGCTCTCGGCGCCCGGCAGCGGCAGCAGCGCCGCCACGTCCGCGTGCTGCAGGGCCGTCACCTCCGGCGCGGGCGGCTCCAGTCCGATCCCGACCAGTTGGACGGCGCCCGCGTAGGAGGCTCCCGGGTCGACCAGCAGGCCCGGCTTGTACGTGCCGAAGCAGACCGTGACGTCCGCGCGCAGCGCCTCGCCCGGCACCTCGCCGGTGTCGGCGTCGACCCCGCTGGGCAGGTCCACGGCCACCACGACCCCGCGCCGCCCGGCCCGCGCGTACGGCCGGGCCCCGTCCCGCAGCCCGCCCCGGCCGCCGATGCCGACGATGCCGTCCAGCACCAGGTCGGCGCGCGAGAAGTCGGCCAGGCCGACTTCCTGATCCAGCACCACCCGCCCGCCGGAAGCCCGCAGCGCGGCCAGCCCGCCCGCGTGCGCACGCTCCGGCGCGAGCAGCACCGCCGTCACCCGCGCGCCCCGCCGGGCCAGCTCCGCCCCGGCGTACAGGGCGTCACCCCCGTTGTCCCCGCTGCCGGCCAGCACCACCACCCGACTGCCGTACACCCGCCCCCGACGCCCCGCCAGCAGCCGGGCGCAGGTCACCGCCAGCCCGGCGGCCGCCCGCTGCATCAGCGTCCCCTCCGGCAGCCGCGCCATCAGCGCGGCCTCGGCGGCCCGGACGACTTCCACCCGATGGGCATGACGCATGCGAGGGCTCCTTCAGCAGTCGACGTACCGCCGACGCTAGCCCGCGCCACCGCCCCACGGCAGGCCGAGCTGCGGGACACTTTCGAGTGACAACCACTTCGATCCCCCACCGGTGCCGGTCCGTACGCCTAGCTTGTGGCTCGACACGGACCCACAGGAGGGGGAAGGGCCATGGTCGCCATGCCGGCAGTCGAGTACCCGCTGAGCGAGGACAGTCTTCTCCAGCCGTTTCTGGAGTTGGACACCCCGCTGGGGAGCAAGGCCGAATTCATCGAGGGGGAGATCGTCGTGACGCCGCCGCCGGACGGACCGCACGACGGTGCGGTATCGAAGCTCAACAAGCAGTTCTTCCGGAACGCCGCGATCGATCTGGACATCGCAGGCACCAAGGGTCTTGTCACTCCCAAAGGCCGGCTCATCCCCGACGGCACGGTGGTACCGGCCGGCCACTTCGACCATCTGGATTCCTGGGCCCCGACTGAAGGCGTCCTCCTCGTCTTCGAGGTCACCTCGATCAACCCGCACAAGGACCGCGAACCCAAGCGCCGCGGCTACGCCGCCGCAGGCATCCCGTGCTACCTGCTGGTCGACCGCAGTGAGGGCATGGTCACGCTGTTCACCAAACCCGAGGGCGAGGACTACATCACCCGCACGCAGGTCGAGTTCGGCAAGCCGATCGACCTGCCCGCCCCCTTCTCCTTCACGCTCGACACGGCGCCCCTGCGGTAGGGCACAGCCACCGCAGGGGCACCACGCCGTACTACTCGACGGTGACCGACTTGGCCAGGTTGCGCGGCTGGTCGACCTCGTGGCCCTTGGCCGTCGCCAGCTCGCACGCGAAGACCTGGAGCGGCACGGTGGAGACCAGCGGCTGGAGCAGGGTCGGGGTGACCGGGATGCGGATCAGGTGGTCCGCGTACGGGACGACCGCCTCGTCGCCCTCCTCCGCGATCACGATGGTGCGGGCGCCACGGGCCCGGATCTCCTGGATGTTGGAGACGATCTTGTCGTGCAGGATCGACCGCCCGCGCGGCGAGGGGACGACCACGACGACCGGCAGCCCCTCCTCGATCAGCGCGATCGGGCCGTGCTTGAGCTCGCCCGCCGCGAAGCCCTCGGCGTGCATGTACGCCAGCTCCTTGAGCTTGAGCGCGCCCTCCAGGGCCACCGGGAAGCCGACGTGACGGCCGAGGAACAGCACCGAGCGCGCGTCGGCGAGCGAGCGGGCCAGCTCGCGCACCGGCTCCATGGTCTCCAGGACCTGCTCGACCTGCTTGGGCGCGTCGCTGAGCTCCTTGATGACGGCGAGGATCTCGTCTCCCCACTTGGTGCCGCGCACCTGGCCCAGGTAGAGGGCGACCAGGTAGCAGGCGACCAGCTGGGTCAGGAACGCCTTGGTGGAGGCGACGGCGACCTCGGGGCCGGCGTGGGTGTACAGCACCGCGTCCGACTCGCGCGGGATGGTGGAGCCGTTGGTGTTGCAGATCGCCAGTACCTTGGCGCCCTGCTCCCGGGCGTGCCGCAGGGCCATCAGGGTGTCCATGGTCTCGCCGGACTGGGAGATGGCGATGACCAGCGTGCCCGGGCCCATGATCGGGTCGCGGTAGCGGAACTCGGAGGCGACCTCGACCTCGCAGGGGATGCGGGTCCAGTGCTCGATCGCGTACTTGGCGATCATGCCGGCGTGGAAGGCGGTGCCGCAGGCGACGATGACGACCTTGTCGACCGAGCGCAGGTCGGCGTCGGAGATGCGCAGCTCGTCGAGGATGAGCCGGCCGTCGGTGCCGATCCGGCCGAGGAGGGTGTCGGCGACGGCCTTCGGCTGCTCGGCGATCTCCTTGAGCATGAAGTAGTCGTAGCCGCCCTTCTCGGCGGCCGAGGCGTCCCAGTCGACGTGGTACTCGCGCACGTCGGCCGGGGTGCCGTCGAAGTTGGTCACCGTGACGCCGTCCCGGCGCAGCTCGACGACCTGGTCCTGACCCAGCTCGACGGCCTCGCGGGTGTGCGCGATGAACGCGGAGACGTCGGAGGCGAGGAAGTTCTCGCCCTCGCCGCGCCCGACCACCAGCGGCGAGTTGCGGCGGGCGCCGACGACCACGTCCGGCGCGTCGGCGTGCACGGCGACGAGGGTGAAGGCGCCGTCGAGGCGGCGGCAGACCACGCGCATGGCCTCCGCGAGGTCGCCGTCGTAGGCCTCGCCGAGCAGGTGCGCGACGACCTCGGTGTCGGTCTCGGAGCGGAGGGTGTGGCCGCGCTCGGCGATCTCGGCCCGCAGCTGGGCGAAGTTCTCGATGATGCCGTTGTGCACCACGGCCACCCGGAGGTGGTCGTCCAGGTGGGGGTGGGCGTTGGCGTCCGTCGGGCCGCCGTGGGTGGCCCAGCGGGTGTGGCCGATGCCGGTGGTGCCGCCGGGCAGAGGGGTCTCGGCGAGCGACTTCTCCAGGTTGGCGAGCTTGCCGGCCCGCTTGTCGGTGACCAGACTCCACTGCCCGTCGGAGTCCTGCGCCTGCACCGCGACACCGGCCGAGTCGTAGCCCCGGTACTCCAGTCGCTGCAGGCCTGCGATTACTACGTCGAGGGCGGACTGCGCGCCCACGTATCCAACAATTCCGCACATGCGTGCCAGCATAAGGGCGGTTCTGAGGCCCTTTTCCCGATTCCCGCGAACAGTGCGTGACCGACACCACAACCACGGTGAACGCCGCCACGGCTCACAATGGAGCATGTGCTGACCGAACTCTGTACGCGGGGCGCCGCCACGCCCGGCCCGTCGCCGTCCCCCTACGTGGACCTCAGTCGGGCCGAGTGGAGCGCACTGCGCGAGCGTACGCCGCTGCCGCTGACCGCCGAGGAGGTGGAACGGCTACGCGGCCTCGGTACCGCCCTCGACCTGGACGAGGTCCGCGACGTCTACCTGCCGCTGTCCCGGCTGCTGAACCTGTACATCCACGCCACGCACGAGCTGCGCGGCACGCTGGGCACCTTCCTGGACACGCCGGACACCGAGCGCACCCGGACCCCGTTCATCATCGGGGTGGCCGGCTCGGTCGCGGTCGGCAAGTCGACGACGGCCCGCCTGCTCCAGGCCCTGCTCGCCCGCTGGCCCGAGCATCCGCGGGTCGAGCTGGTGACCACGGACGGCTTCCTGCTGCCCAACGCCGAGCTGCGCCGCCGGGGCCTGATGGCCCGCAAGGGCTTCCCGGAGTCGTACGACCGCCGGGCGCTGATGCGCTTCGTCGCGGACGTGAAGGCGGGCAAGGAGCGGGTCACCGCGCCGGTGTACTCGCACCTGGTGTACGACATCGTGCAGGGCGAGCGGCTCACCGTGGAGCGCCCGGACATCCTGATCGTCGAGGGCCTGAACGTGCTCCAGCCGGCCCTGCCCGGCAGCGACGGGCGCACCCGGCTGGCGGTGGCCGACTACTTCGACTTCTCGATCTACGTCGACGCCCGCACCGACGACATCGAGCACTGGTACCTGGACCGCTTCCGCAAGCTGCGGCAGACCGCCTTCCAGGACCCGAACTCCTACTTCCGCCGCTTCACCGAGGTGCCGGAGGAGGAGGCGATGGAGTACGGCCGGCAGGTCTGGCGCACCATCAACAAGCCGAACCTGCTGGAGAACGTGCTGCCGACCCGCGGCCGGGCCACCCTGATCCTCCAGAAGGGGGCGGACCACAAGGTCCGCCGGGCGCTGCTGCGCAAGCTCTGACACCGATGCGACGGAAGGGGGGGGGGGGGCGGCCGGGGGGGCCGGCGGCCCCGCCCGGGCCCGCGCCCGCCGCGCGCGCCCCCCCGCCCCCCCCGGCGCGC
>NZ_JBHWIO010000009.1:47630-53828 GCF_042732075.1 Kitasatospora sp. NPDC059812 | reverse complement strand
CGCTCACCCCCTCCGCGGGGCCGCAAAACCCCCCCCCGCGGGGCCCGCGCTCCACTCACCCCCCCCCCCGCCCCGCGGGCGCCCGCGGGGGGGGGGGCCCCCCTTCCGTCGTGCCGGGCTCAGCCCAGGTGCGTCCGCACGGCCTCGGCCAGCCGCTGCGCGACGGACTCGGCCTGCACCGGGTCGGCGGCCTCGACCATGACCCGGACCAGCGGCTCGGTGCCGGACGGGCGCAGCAGCACCCGGCCGGTGGAGCCCAGTTCGGCCTCGGCCTCGGCGACCGCGGCGGCCAGCTCGACGCTGGTGTTCACCCGGCTCTTGTCGACGCCCTTGACGTTGATCAGCTGCTGCGGCAGACGGGTCATCACGGCGGCCAGGTCGGCCAGCGGCTGCTTGGTGCTGGCCAGTCGGGCACCCAGCATGAGGCCGGTCAGGGTGCCGTCGCCGGTGGTGGCGTGGTCGAGCAGGATGACGTGGCCGGACTGCTCGCCGCCCAGCGCGAAGCCGTGCTCCTTCATCGCCTCCAGCACGTAGCGGTCGCCGACGGCGGTCTCCACCAGGTCGACGCCCTCGCGCTCCATCGCCAGCTTGAAGCCGAGGTTGGACATCACGGTGGCCACCGCGGTGTTGCGGCGCAGGGTGCCGGCGTCCTTCATCGCGACGGCCAGGATGGCGATGATCTGGTCGCCGTCCACCTCGTTGCCGTCGGCGTCGGCGGCCAGGCAGCGGTCGGCGTCGCCGTCGAGGGCGATGCCGAGGTCGGCGCGGTACTCCGTCATGGCGGCCTGCAGCCGGTCCAGGTGGGTGGAGCCGACGCCGTCGTTGATGTTGAGGCCGGTGGGCTCCGCCCCCAGGGTGTGGACGACCTCGGCGCCGGCCCGGGCGAAGGCCTCGGGGGCGACGTAGGCGGCCGCGCCGTGGGCGCCGTCGATGACGACCTTGATGCCGTCGAGGCGGTTGGGCAGCACGCCGATCAGGTGGGCGACGTACTTGTCGAAGCCCTCGGTGTACTCGCGCACCCGGCCGACGGCGGCGCCGGTCGGCCGGTTCCAGTCCTCGCTGCCGAGCGTGTGCGTGCGGTAGTGGGCCTCGATCGCGTCCTCGATGCGGTCGTCCAGCTTGTGGCCGCCGCGGGCGAGGAACTTGATGCCGTTGTCGGGCATCGCGTTGTGGCTGGCGGAGAGCATCACGCCGAAGTCGGCGCCGAGCGCGCCGGTGAGGTACGCCACGGCCGGGGTCGGCAGCACGCCGACCCGGAGCACGTCGACGCCGGCGCTCGCCAGGCCGGCGATGACGGCGGCCTCCAGGAACTCGCCCGAGGCACGCGGGTCCCGGCCGACCACCGCGACCGGCCGGTGGCCCTCGAAGGCGCCGGCCTCGCCGAGCACATGGGCCGCCGCGACCGACAGCCCGAGCGCGAGCTCGGCCGTCAGGCCCACGTTGGCCACCCCGCGCACGCCGTCCGTACCGAAGAGTCGTCCCACTGTCCCGTCCTCCATCACCACTGCTCGGAACCCAACCGATGGCACCCGGCCGCCGCACGATAGCCGGGGAACACGTCGCCCCGGAGTACACGTGGTACTCCGGGGCGACGGTTCGCGCAACCAGGGGGTGCGCCGCCAGGGCGGGCCGCACCCCCAGGGGCGCGATTAGCGCTTGCTGTACTGCGGCGCCTTGCGGGCCTTCTTGAGACCGGCCTTCTTGCGCTCGACGGCGCGGGCGTCACGGGTCAGGAAGCCGGCCTTCTTCAGCGCGCCGCGGTTGTTGTCCACGTCGGCCTCGTTCAGGGCACGGGCCACGCCGAGGCGCAGCGCGTAGGCCTGGCCGGAGACGCCGCCACCGGAGATGCGGGCGACGACGTCGTAACGGCCGTCAAGCTCGAGGAGCTTGAAGGGCTCGTTCACGGTCTGCTGGTGCACCTTGTTGGGGAAGTAGTTCTCCAGGGTGCGACCGTTGATCTTCCACTGGCCGGTGCCGGGGACGATGCGCACGCGGGCGATCGCCTCCTTGCGACGGCCGAGGCCGGCGCCCGGGATGGCCTCGCCGAAGCGGCCGGCCAGCGACTCGGAGGTGTACTCGCCCTCGGAGGTGTACTCGCCCTCGACAGCCTCAACGGCCTCGTCGAAGTCGACCTCAAGGGTCTCGGTGGTTTCAGTGGTCTCGGCCACGGTGTTCCTCAGCTCTTTTCAGTGTTGGGGGGCTTGGTGGCCGAATTACTGCGCGACCTGGGTGATCTCGAACGGCACCGGCTGCTGGGCAGCGTGCGGGTGCTGGTCGCCCGAGTAGACCTTCAGCTTCGAGAGCATCTGGCGGCCCAGGCTGTTCTTGGGGATCATGCCCTTGATGGCCTTCTCGACGGCCTTCTCCGGGTTGTTCGCCAGCAGGTCGTCGTAGCGCACCGACCGCAGACCACCCGGGAAGCCAGAGTGGCGGTAGGCCAGCTTCTGGGTCTTCTTGTTACCGGACAGGTGCACCTTGTCGGCGTTGATGATGATGACGAAGTCACCAGTGTCAACGTGCGGCGCGTAGATCGCCTTGTGCTTACCCCGGAGGAGGTTGGCGGCCTGGGAAGCCAGGCGGCCGAGCACGACGTCGTTCGCGTCGATGACGTGCCACTGACGCTGGACGTCGCCGGGCTTGGGGCTGTACGTACGCACGGTCGTATGCCTTCGCTTTTCAGTGAGTGAGTCCTGACAGGAGCACCTGGGACGGCAGAGCAGCCTGGTCAACCTTGGACGCAATTCAAGGGGGACCGCTGGTCGTCGAACCTGATGTCTCCGGCGTACCGACCTCTCACGTGAGATAGAGCGAGCCAATACGCACATCAAGCGTCCAGGTTACCGGGCGGGCGGGTGGGGGTCAAAAATCGGCTTCCCCCACCCCCGCCGTCACTCAGCGTTCGCGCTCCACCCGGCTGACGTCCCAGACCGGCTCGGGCGACTCGTAGACCCGGCCGTCGGCGCCGAACACCAGGTAGCGGTCGAAGGTCTTGGCGAACCAGCGGTCGTGGGTGACGCACAGCACGGTGCCGTCGAAGGCCTCCAGCCCGGCCTGCAGCGC
Organism: Kitasatospora sp. NPDC059812; assembly: GCF_042732075.1. Taxonomy (NCBI): domain Bacteria; kingdom Bacillati; phylum Actinomycetota; class Actinomycetes; order Kitasatosporales; family Streptomycetaceae; genus Kitasatospora; species Kitasatospora sp. NPDC059812. The sequence goes on along the minus strand of NZ_JBHWIO010000009.1, from coordinate 50,768 downwards.
CTCAGCGCTGTCCAGGTCCAGGTTGTCGGTCGGCTCGTCGAGCAACAGGGCCGTCACGCCGGAGAGTTCGAGCTTGAGGATCATCAGCCGGGCCTGCTGCCCACCGGACAGCGACTCGAACTTCTGCTCCTCCTGCCGGTCCAGCTCGTAGCGGCGCAGCGCGCCCATCGCGGCGCTGCGGCTGAGCGCGTGCTCCTCCTCGACGATCGAGCGCACCGTCCGGCCGAACAGCTCCGGGTGGGCGTGGGTCTGCCGGAAGTGACCGGGGACGACCCGGGCGCCGAGCTTCCAGGTGCCGGTGTGCGCGACGCTCTCGTCGCCCGCCAGCAGCCGCAGGAAGTGCGACTTGCCGGAGCCGTTGGAGCCGAGCACGGCGACCCGCTCGCCGTAGAACACCTCCAGGTCGAAGGGCTTCATCAGGCCGGTGAGCTCCAGCTGCTCCACGGTGAAGGAGCGCACGCCGGTACGCCCGCCCTTGAGCCGCATGGTGATGCTCTGCTCGCGCGGGGGCTCCTCCGGGCGGCCGGCCTCCTCGAACTTCTTCAGCCGGGTCTGGGCGGCGGCGTAGCGGGTGGCGAGCGCGTGGCTGACGGAGGCCGCCTGGCGCAGGGTGACGACCAGCTTCTTGAGCTTGGCGTGTTCCTCGTCCCAGCGCCGGCCCAGCTCCTCGAAGCGCGCGAAGCGGTCCTTGCGGGCCTCGTGGAAGCTGTCGAAGCCGCCGCCGTGCACCCAGACGCTGCTCCCGGCCGCGCCGGACTCGACGGCAATGATCTTGTCGGCGGCCTCGGAGAGCAGCTCGCGGTCGTGCGAGATGAACAGGACGGTCTTCGAGGTGGCCTTGAGGGCCTCCTCCAGCCAGCGCTTGCCCGGGACGTCCAGGTAGTTGTCGGGCTCGTCGAGCAGCAGCACCTCTTCGGGGCCGCGCAGCAGCGCCTCCAGGACGAGCCGCTTCTGCTCGCCGCCCGAGAGGGTGTTCAGGCCGCGCCACTGGGCCTTGTCGAAGGGCATCCCGAGGGCCGCCATGGTGCAGACGTCCCAGTCGGTCTCGTAGTCGTAGCCGCCGACGTCGGCCCAGTCGGAGAGCGCCTGGGCGTAGGCCATCTGGGTCTTCTCGTCGTCCTGGGCGATCATCGCCAGTTCGGCGGCGTCCACCGCGCGGGCGGCGACGGCGATCCGCGCGGGGGCGACGGACACCAGCAGGTCGCGGACCGAGGCGTCCGGCGCCAGCGCGCCCGGGGTGGCCCGCTCGTCCTCGCGGCCGGTGGTGCCGACGAACTGGCGCATCACGCCGAGCCCGCCGCTGATCGTCACCGTGCCGCCGTGCGGCTGGAGGTCCCCCGCGATCATCCGCAGCAGGGTGGTCTTGCCGGCCCCGTTGGCGCCGACCAGGGCGACCGCGGCGCCCTCACCGACCCGGAAGGACGCGTCGTCGAACAGCACCCGCCCGTCCGGCAGGTAGTACTCCAGGTGCGAAATCTCGACGTGTCCCATGCGGACGATTGTCCCAAGCCGATGCGCCTGGCCCAAACGGATTACCCGACGGGCGGCTGACCGGGCAGTGTGCGCAGCCGCCTGGCCTGGCGGTTCCGCTCGGCGAGCTGGTCGTCCGGCGGGTAGCCGACTTCCTCAAGGGTGAGCCCGTACGGCCGGATCACGTTGACGGCCGAGTTGCGGACCCCGCCGGCCAGCACCTCGCCGGGGAACTCCACCGGCCGGTGCCCGTCGCCGACCAGCAGCATCGCCCCGACCAGCGCCCGGACCATGTTGTGGCAGAACGCGTCGGCGCGGACGGTGGCGACCGCCAGCGAGCCCTCCTGGGCGGCGTAGGAGTCCACCGGGACGCGGTCCCAGTGCAGCTCCAGCAGGGTGCGGATGGTGGTGGCGCCCTCGCGCTTCTTGCAGTACGCGGCGAAGTCGTGCTCGCCGAGCAGCAGCTTCGCGGCCTCGTTCATCCGGTCGACGTCCAGCGGGCGGTCGTGCCAGAGCACGTGCCCGCGCAGCAGCGGGTCGACCCCGCCGGGGTGGTCGGCGACCCGGTAGGCGTAGCGGCGCCAGATCGCCGAGAAGCGGGCGTCGAACCCGGCCGGCGCCTCGCCGACCCGGTAGATCCGGATGTCCCCGGGCAGCCGGCCGGCCAGCCGGCGCATCAGCTTCTCGCGGTGCGCCTCCCACAGCTCGGCCGGCAGGTCGACGTGCGCGACCTGGCCGCGGGCGTGCACCCCGGCGTCGGTGCGCCCGGCCACGGTCAGCGGGAACAGCTCGGGGCTGCGGGTGACGATCTGCAGCGCGCTCTCGATCTCCTCCTGGACCGTCCGGCGGCCGCCGCGCTGGCGGGCCCAGCCGGAGAACTCGGCGCCCTGGTAGGCGAGATCGAGCCGGACCCGGACGCACCCGTCGGCCGGGCCGTCCTTCACCGGCGGCTGCTCGGCGCAATCGTTGACCACAATCCACTCCAGACAGAAGGAACGGGCCCGCTCCCCCACGGATGGGAGAGCGGGCCCGCGACCACACCTAGCGGTGTCAGGCCTGCTCGGCCTCGACGGCCTCGTCGGCCTTGGCCTCGACCTTGGCGTCGGCCTCCTTGACGGCGCGCTTGGTGGCGCCCTCGGCCTCGCCGACGGCGGTCTGCGCGACGGTCAGCGCCTCGACCAGCTCGATCACGGCCATCGGGGCGTTGTCGCCACGACGGGGACCGATCTTGGTGATACGGGTGTAACCACCCGGGCGGTTCTCGTAGCGCGGCGCGATCTCGGTGAAGAGGGTGTGCAGCACGGCGATGTCGGTGATCGTCTTGCGCACCAGGCGACGGTTGTGGATGTCGCCCTTCTTCGCCTTGGTGATCAGCTTCTCCGCCAGCGGGCGCATCCGACGGGCCTTGGCCTCGGTCGTGGTGATGCGGCCGTACTGGAACAGCTCCCGGCACAGACCGGCGAGCAGCAGCGGCTCGTGGTGCGGGCCGCCGCCGAGGCGGGCACCCTTGGTGGGACGCGGCATGGATGACTCCTTGAATCTCCGACTACGGCCGTATCAGGTACCGCAGCGGGCGTGCGGGCGCCCGGGGCAGCCGCCCGAAGAAAAGGCGCCGGGCGCGGGGGCGGGTGCCACCCCCCGCCCCCCCACGCAGTATATAGAGATAGA
>NZ_JBHWIO010000009.1:0-47620 GCF_042732075.1 Kitasatospora sp. NPDC059812 | reverse complement strand
TGCTCCTCCCCCCCCCGAGACCTCACGTGGCTTGGTCGTCGGCCGCGACCGTTGTGTACACTCGACAGTCCGGGCCGGGGTGCCCGGACTACTTGCCCGACGACGGGGGCGGTCCGGTGGAACCGCCCCCGCGGCCAAATCTCTTAGTACTGCTCGGTCTCGGCGTAACCCGCGTCGTCCAGGTCGTCGGCGCCGAAGGCGTCGGCGGCGGCGGTCGGGTCGAACCCAGGCGGGCTGTCCTTGAGGGCCAGGCCCATGCCGGCCAGCTTCGCCTTGACCTCGTCGATCGACTTCGCACCGAAGTTGCGGATGTCGAGCAGGTCGGCCTCGGAGCGGGCGACGAGCTCACCCACGGTGTGGATGCCCTCGCGCTTGAGGCAGTTGTAGGAGCGGACGGTGAGTTCCAGCTCCTCGATCGGCAGCGCCAGGTCGGCGGCCAGGGCGGCGTCCGTCGGGGACGGGCCCATGTCGATGCCCTCGGCGTCGATGTTCAGCTCGCGGGCGAGACCGAACAGCTCCACCAGGGTCTTGCCGGCCGAGGCCATGGCGTCACGCGGACGCATGGCGGGCTTGGTCTCGACGTCGACGATCAGCTTGTCGAAGTCGGTCCGCTGCTCGACACGGGTGGCCTCGACCTTGTAGGTGACCTTCAGCACGGGGCTGTAGATCGAGTCGACCGGGATGCGGCCGATCTCCTGGCCGGAGGCCTTGTTCTGGACGGCGGAGACGTAGCCGCGACCGCGCTCGACGGTCAGCTCCATCTCCAGCTTGCCCTTGCCGTTCAGCGTGGCGAGGACCAGCTCCGGGTTGTGCACCTCGACACCCGCCGGCGGGGCGATGTCGGCGGCGGTGACGACACCCGGGCCCTGCTTGCGCAGGTACATCACGACCGGCTCGTCGTGCTCCGAGGAGACGACCAGCTGCTTGATGTTGAGGATGAGGTCGGTCACGTCCTCCTTGACGCCCGGCACGGTGGTGAACTCGTGCAGGACGCCGTCGACGCGGATGCTGGTGACAGCGGCACCCGGGATCGACGACAGGAGCGTGCGGCGCAGGGAGTTGCCGAGGGTGTAGCCGAAGCCCGGCTCCAGCGGCTCGATCACGAACCGCGAGCGGAACTCGTCGACGACCTCTTCGGTCAGCGAGGGGCGCTGAGCGATAAGCATGGGGGGATTCCTCCAGTTGTCTTCGGCACCCACTATTTGATGCCGACAGGACCAAGCGTACGGGGTCCCGCGAACAGCGACGAATCACCGCGTGGGACCCCGTACGAAGGTTCAAAGCAGGTACTGCGAGCCCGAAGGCGCTGCGTCAGACGCGGCGGCGCTTCGGCGGACGGCAGCCGTTGTGCGGGGTGGGGGTGACGTCCTGGATCGAGCCGACCTCCAGGCCGGTGGCCTGGAGCGAGCGGATCGCGGTCTCGCGGCCGGAGCCCGGACCCTTGACGAAGACGTCAACCTTGCGCATGCCGTGCTCCTGCGCGCGACGGGCAGCGGCCTCGGCGGCCATCTGCGCGGCGAACGGGGTGGACTTGCGCGAGCCCTTGAAGCCGACGTGACCGGCGGAGGCCCAGGAGATCACGTTGCCCGCGGGGTCGGTGATCGAAACGATGGTGTTGTTGAACGTGCTCTTGATGTGCGCGTGGCCGTGAGCGACGTTCTTCTTTTCCTTGCGGCGGATCTTCTTCGCGCCGGCAGCCTGACGACCCTTGGGGGGCATAAGTCTGTTCTCCTACTGAGGTGGTCGGTCCGCTGACCCGCGGGCCGGAGGGATGTCCGGTTACGGGACGGACTACTTCTTGCCCGGCTTCTTCTTGCCGGCGATCGCGCGACGCGGGCCCTTGCGGGTACGCGCGTTGGTGTGGGTGCGCTGACCGCGGACCGGCAGGCCGCGGCGGTGACGCAGACCCTCGTAGCAGCCGATCTCGACCTTGCGGCGGATGTCGGCGGCCACCTCACGGCGGAGGTCACCCTCGACCGTGTAGTTGGCGTCGATGTACTGGCCCAGCTTCACGAGGTCTTCCTCGGAGATGTCGCGAACGCGGACATCCGGGTTGACACCGGTCTCGACCAGGGTCTGCTGGGCGCGGGTACGGCCGATGCCGTACACGTAGGTAAGGGCGATCTCGATCCGCTTCTCACGGGGGAGATCAACGCCGGCGAGGCGTGCCATTCAAGGCTCCTGTGCTTTTTCAGAGGTCTTGCGTGCTACCTACTCCTTCGCCTCTCGACGATGGAGCCCCGGCCTCTGACCGGGGGTGGCAGTCCGTCCCTTCGTGGGGACGGATCGGGTAGCCCGCTTATGACGTTTTCGCGTCGCGCGAAGTACTACGAGAAATGCTGGGGAGAGATCAGCCCTGGCGCTGCTTGTGGCGCAGGTTGTCGCAGATCACCATGACCCGGCCGTGGCGGCGGATCACCTTGCACTTGTCGCAGATCTTCTTGACGCTCGGCTTGACCTTCATGTTCAGGTTCTCCGGGTCTAGATCTGACGTTCTTACTTGTAGCGGTAGACGATCCGCCCGCGCGTGAGGTCGTAGGGGCTGAGCTCCACGACGACCCGGTCGTCCGGCAGGATGCGGATGTAGTGCATGCGCATCTTGCCACTGATGTGCGCGAGGACCTTGTGACCGTTCTGCAGCTCGACCCTGAACATCGCGTTCGGAAGAGACTCGATCACGGTGCCCTCGATCTCAATGGCGCCTTGCTTCTTAGCCATGAACTGCGAGATCCACCTTCCGGGACCGGCTACCGTATGCGGCACGCTCGTGCGAACCTGGGTTCACCCCGCCCCCGAAGGGAAGAGGGCGTGCTGAAGCACGCTACGAGTGAGCCGACGGTCCATCCTACGCCAGCGCGTCCGGTGGGCCAAAACGAGATCCCCCGAAGGCGGCCACCGTGACGTTCCGGCTGGTCCCGGCGGGTCAGAACCCGGCGGTGACCTTCAGCGGCTCGACGTGGGCGGTGCAGGCCGCGCAGCGGCGGGCGGCCTCGGGGATCTCGGTCAGGCACTCGGGGCAGGGCCGCTTGGGGGTCTTCGCCTTCTTCGGCAGGTATCGCGCGGTCGCCTTGGTGACCGGCAGCACGACGCAGAAGTACAGCACCGCCGCGGTCATCACGAAGGCGATCAGCACGTTGAGGAACTGGCCGTACGGGAAGGTGACCCCGGCCACCGTCGCCTTGTACGAGCTGAAGTCGCCGGCCGCGCCGACCCCGACGCCGACCAGCGGGGTGAGGAAGGCCGACACGAAGCCGGTCACCACGCCGGTGAACGCGGCGCCGATGACGACACCGACCGCCATGTCGACCACGTTGCCGCGCATCATGAAGTCGCGGAATCCCTTGAGCACTGCACTCTCCCGATCGATCGAAGCTGCTGAAGCCGCTACTGAAGCCACTGCCAGCCGATAAAAATAGGACAAAAGCCCTGGAGGTCCAAACCCCCAGGGCCCTGATCCCTTGTCAGCAGCGGAAGTTGGCCGCTCAGCCGACCGTCGTGAGACTAACCGAGCGGGTCCGGGGCGGCGGTGATGCCCAGCTTCGCGAGCTCCGCCTTGCCGCCGTCGAAGGCCGTCAGGACCAGCGGGCCCTGCTCGGTGACGGCCACCGAGTGCTCCCAGTGCGAGGCCCAGGTGCCGTCGTTGGTGACGACCGTCCAGTCGTCCTCCAGCACGGCGGTGTGCGGGGTGCCCAGCGAGACCATCGGCTCGATCGCCAGCACGGTGCCGGGGATCAGCTTCGGGCCCTTGCCGCGGCCGCGCTCGACGTAGTTCAGCACGTGCGGCTCCATGTGCATCGCGGTGCCGATGCCGTGGCCGCCGTAGCCCTCGGTGATGCCCCACTTGCCCTTGGGGGGCAGCGGCTGGCGGCGGATGAAGCCCTCGATCGCCTTGGAGACGTCGACCAGGCGGTTGTTCTTCTTCATCTGGGCGATGCCGGCCCACATCGAGCCCTCGGTCACCCGGCTCAGCATCTCGACCTCGGGGCGGACCTCGCCGACCGCCACGGTGATCGCCGCGTCGCCGTGCCAGCCGTCCAGGATGGCGCCGCAGTCGATCGAGATGACGTCGCCCTCCTGGAGCACCCGGTCACCGGGGATGCCGTGCACGACCTCGTTGTTCACCGAGGCGCAGATCACCCCGGGGAACCACAGACCGCCGTGGTCGGCGCGGAAGTTGGAGGTCGCACCGTGGTCGGTGATGACCTTGTCCGCGATGTCGTTGAGCTCCTGGGTGGTCACCCCCGGGGCGACCGCCTCCCGGCAGGCCTTCAGCGCCTCGGCGACGACCAGCCCGGCCGCTCGCATCTTCGCGATCTGCTCGGGGGTCTTGATCTCCACCATCTGGTCACGCCTTCCACGTTCTGTTTGCCACTGCCTACCACCGTACGACGCCGTACGGCCGCGCCGCCCGGGATCGGGGAGCGCGGCCGTACGGCGTCGCCGGGAAACTCAGTTGTCCTGCTTCAGCGCCTCGATCGCGCGCCGGGTGACCTCGTCCACCTTGCCGAGGGCCGAGATGGTCGCCACCAGGCCCTGCTGGACGTAGTAGTCGATGATCGGCTCGGTCTCCGTGTGGTAGACCTCCAGCCGGGTGCGCACCTTGTCCTCGGTGTCGTCCGAGCGCTGGTACAGCTCGCCGCCGCACTCGTCGCAGACGCCCGCGGCCTTCGGCGGGTTGTAGTCCACGTGGAAGACGTGGCCCCCGTCGTTGCGGCACAGGCGGCGGCCGGCGATCCGGCGGACCACCTCGTCCTCGGGGACCTCCAGGTCCAGCACGCCGTCCAGCTTGATCCCCTGCTCGACGAGGAACTCGTCGAGCGCCTTGGCCTGGCCGAGGTTGCGGGGGAAGCCGTCGAGCAGGAAGCCGCCTGCGGCGTCCTCCTGGAGCATGCGGTCCTTGGCCATCCCGATGGTGACCTCATCCGGCACCAGACGGCCCGCGTCCATGTAGCTCTTGGCCTCGAGCCCCAGCGGGGTGCCCTGACCGATGTTGGCGCGGAACAGGTCGCCGGTGGAGATGTGGGGAATGGACAGGGTCTTGGCGAGCAGGTGCGCCTGAGTACCCTTCCCGGCCCCGGGAGGACCAACGAGGACGATACGCATCAGCGGAGGAACCCTTCGTAATTGCGCTGCTGGAGCTGGCTCTCGATCTGCTTCACAGTTTCGAGTCCGACGCCGACGACGATGAGCACGCTGGTGCCGCCGAACGGGAAGTTGGTCTGCTGTCCGAAGGCGACCAGGGCGATCATCGGGATCAACGCGATCAGGCCCAGGTAGAGCGAACCCGGCCACGTGATTCGGGTCAGCACGTAGTTCAGGTACTCGGCCGTCGGTCGGCCGGCCCGGATGCCCGGGATGAAGCCACCATACTTCTTCATATTGTCGGCAACTTCTTCGGGGTTGAAGGAGATCGCGACGTAGAAGAAGGCGAAGAAGACGATCAGCAGGAAGTAGGTCGCCATGTAGATCGGGTGGTCGCCCTTGACGAAGTGCTGGGTGACCCACACCGCCCAGCCCGACTGGCTACCGGTCAGCTGGACCACCAGGGCCGGGATGTACAGCAGCGACGAGGCGAAGATGACCGGGATGACACCGGCCTGGTTCACCTTGAGCGGGATGTAGGTCGACGTGCCGCCGAACGCCCGCCGGCCGATCATCCGCTTCGCGTACTGCACCGGGATCCGGCGCTGGGCCTGCTCGACGAAGATGACCAGCATCACAACGATGATGCCGACCGCGACCACGGACAGGAACTCGACCCAGCCGCCACCGATGGTGCCGGAGCCCTTGATCGCCCACATCGAGGACGGGAACTGCGCGGCGATCGAGGTGAAGATCAGCAGCGACATGCCGTTGCCGATGCCGCGGTCCGTGATCAGCTCGCCCAGCCACATGATCACCGTGGTGCCGGCGGTCATCGTGATCACCATGACGGCGATCCGGAACACGCTCGTGTCCGGGACGATCTGGTTGCCCACCGGGCAGCCGGAGAACAGCGCGCCGCTGGAGGCCGTCGCCACGATGCCGGTGCCCTGGAGCACGGCGAGCGCGATGGTCAGGTAGCGGGTGTACTGGGTGATCTTCGTCTGGCCGGCCTGGCCCTCCTTCTTCAGCGCTTCCAGTCGCGGGATCACGACCGTGAGGAGCTGGAGGATGATGCTCGCGGTGATGTACGGCATGATGCCGAGCGCGAAGATCGTCAGCTGGAGGAGCGCGCCACCGCTGAACAGGTTGACGAGCCCGAAGAGGCCGTTGTTCTTGGTGTCCTTCACACACTCGTTCACGGCCGTGAAGCTCACGCCGGGGATCGGAATGTGTGAGCCCAGGCGGAACAGCACCATGATGCCCAGCGTGAACAGCAGCTTCTTGCGCAGGTCGGGCGTCTGGAACGCCCGCGCGAACGCACTGAGCACGGTGCCTCCTGCGCCTCCCGCGCGTCGTCGGCGGGAGGGTCGGTCCTGAATGGGAGTTTTGGCGGTACGGGCTCCCGTACAGACGGCACAGGCGAGCCTACGCGCAGCCTACAAGGGAACTCCACGGACTCTAACAGTGCGCAGCCACTCGGAAGAAGCGCGTACCGCCCCTCCCCCACTCACGGGGTACGGGATGCCCGGGTTTGCCACACAAAAGAACGAGGACACGTCAACGGAATGCCCGGAAAACGCGATGCCCGGAAAACGCGCGAGCCCCGCACCTCCCGAAGGAGGTGCGGGGCTCGCACGGAAGTCAGCGGGCTCAGACGAGCTCGGTGACGGTACCGCCGGCGGCGGTGATCTTCTCGGTGGCGGAGCCGGAGACGGCGTCGACCGTCACCTGCAGCGCAACCGAGATCTCGCCGGTGCCGAGCACCTTGACGAGGGAGTTCTTGCGAACCGCGCCCTTGGCGACCAGGTCCTCGACGGTGACCTCTCCACCCTGCGGGTAGAGCTCGGCCAGCTTGTCGAGGTTGACGACCTGGAACGTGATCTTGAACGGGTTCTTGAAGCCCTTCAGCTTCGGCAGGCGCATGTGGAGCGGCATCTGGCCACCCTCGAAGCGCTGCGGAACCTGGTAGCGGGCCTTGGTGCCCTTGGTACCACGACCGGCGGTCTTACCCTTGGAGGCCTCACCACGACCCACGCGGATCTTGTCGGTCTTGGCACCCGGGGCGGGACGCAGGTTGTGGATCTTGATCGGGTTGTCGCCCATGATCAGTCCACCTCCTCAACCGTCACCAGGTGACGGACCGTTTGGGCCATCCCGCGAATCTCGGGACGGTCCTCCTTCACCACGACGTCGTGCATGCGCTTGAGACCAAGCGAACGCAGGGTGTCACGGTGATTCTGCTTGCTGCCGATGTACGACTTGGTCTGCGTGATCTTCAGGCGAGCCATCAGGCGCTCACCCCTGCAGCACGCGCCCGCAGCAGAGCAGCGGGAGCCACGTCCTCCAGCGGCAGGCCACGACGAGCGGCGATCTCCTCGGGGCGCACGAGGCCCTTCAGAGCAGCCACGGTGGCGTGCACGATGTTGATCGCGTTGTCCGAGCCGAGCGACTTCGACAGGATGTCGTGAATGCCGGCGCACTCCAGGACGGCGCGCACCGGACCACCGGCGATAACACCGGTACCGGGGGCGGCGGGCTTCAGGAGCACGACGCCGGCGGCCTTCTCACCCTGGATCGGGTGCGGGATGGTGCCCTGGATACGGGGGACCTTGAAGAAGTTCTTCTTGGCCTCCTCAACACCCTTGGCGATGGCGGCCGGAACCTCCTTCGCCTTCCCGTAACCGACACCCACGGTGCCGTCACCGTCGCCCACCACGACCAGCGCGGTGAAGCTGAAACGACGACCACCCTTGACAACCTTGGCGACACGGTTGATCGCGACAACGCGCTCGACGTAAGCGGTCTTCTCGACGGCGGGGGCGTTGCCCCGGTCGTCACGCTTACGGTCGCGCCGCTCGCCACCGCCGGTGCCACCGCCGGCGCCGCTACCGCGGCGCTGGGGTCCAGCCATTGGAATTACCTCTCTCGATTACGTCCGTCGACTGAGTCGACGAGCGGCTTAGAAGTCGAGCCCGGCCTCGCGAGCCGCGTCCGCCAGGGCGGCGATGCGGCCGGCGTACCGGTTGCCCGCGCGGTCGAAGACGACCGACTCGATGCCGGCGGCCTTGGCGCGCTCGGCGACCAGGCTCCCGACCTTCTTGGCCAGCTCGGTCTTGTCGCCCTCGGCGCCCTTGATGGACACGTCGAGGGTGGACGCCGACGCCAGGGTGTGACCCTTGGCGTCGTCGATGACCTGGGCGACCATGTGACGGTTCGAGCGCGTCACGACGAGGCGCGGACGCACCTCGGTGCCGACGACGCGCTTGCGAACGCGGATCGCGCGGCGCTTGCGAGCGGCGCTCTTGTAGGCGTTGCCCTTGCCGATCTTGACAGAGACGCTCATCGCTTACTTACCACTCTTTCCGACCTTGCGGCGGATGACCTCGCCCGCGTACTTGACGCCCTTGGCCTTGTACGGGTCGGGCTTGCGCAGCTTGCGGATCTTCGCGGCGACCTCGCCGACCTTCTGCTTGTCGATGCCGTCCACGTGGAACTTGGTGGCCGACTCGACGACGAAGGAAATGCCCTCAGGGGCCTCGACCAGGATCGGGTGGCTGTAGCCCAGCTGGAACTCCATGTCGGAGCCCTTCGCCAGAACTCGGTAGCCGACACCGCTGATCTCCAGCGACTTGCGGTAGCCCGCGGTCACGCCGGTGATCATGTTCGCCACCAGCGTGCGGGAAAGGCCGTGCAGGGCCTTCGACAGACGCTCGTCGTTGGGGCGGGTGACGAGCAGCGTGCCGTCCTCGCCCTTACCGATCTCGATCGGCGCGGCGACAACGTGGGTGAGGGAGCCCTTGGGGCCCTTCACCGAGACCGCCCGGCCATCGATGGTGACGTCCACGCCAGCGGGGACCTGGATGGGCAGCCGTCCAATGCGCGACATTGCTGTACCTCCGTTTCCCGAATTACCAGACGTAGGCGAGAACTTCTCCGCCTACGCCCTTCTTGGCGGCCTGCTTGTCGGTGAGGAGACCCGAGGACGTGGAGATGATCGCCACGCCCAGGCCGCCGAGCACCTTCGGCAGGTTGGTGGACTTTGCGTAGACCCGCAGGCCCGGCTTGCTGATCCGCTTGATGCCAGCGATCGAGCGCTCACGGTTGGGGCCGAACTTGAGCTCGATGGTCAGCTTCTTGCCGACCTCGCCCTCAACGGGCTCCTCAACCTTGTAGGAGGAGATGTACCCCTCCTGCTGCAGGATCTCGGCGACGTGCGCCTTGATCTTGCTGGCCGGCATCGCCACGGAATCGTGGTACGCCGAGTTAGCGTTACGCAGACGCGTGAGCATGTCTGCGATGGGGTCGGTCATGGTCATGATGGCCTCAGGCCTCTCTCGCCGTGGTTTCTCCGCGCCAGGTCCCCCCGCCGCACTCCGAGGAGTGCGGCAGGGGCACAGACGCAGGGGACCTGCGGCGTCGTAAGACTGGGTGCGAGCCCTCCGAAGAGGGTCGACGGCAGCTATGGAGCTCCCGCGACAGGGGGCCCGACCTCACTACCCTACGGGATTCCGTACGCAGCCCCAAAAAAGGGGCGCTGTGGGGTCGGGCACACCTGCTTCGCTATGGCATTACCGCGAGGTCCTGGACTACCAGGAGCTCTTGGTCACGCCCGGCAGCTCGCCGCGGTGCGCCATCTCACGAAGGCACACACGGCAGAGGCCGAACTTGCGGTACACCGAGTGCGGACGGCCGCAGCGCTGGCACCGGGTGTAGGCCCGGACGCCGAACTTCGGCTTGCGCTCGGCCTTCGCGATGAGGGACTTCTTCGCCATGTGGTTACGCCTCCTTGAACGGGAAGCCCAGAGCGCGCAGGAGCGCCCGGCCCTCGTCGTCGGTCTGGGCGGTGGTCACGACGGTGATGTCCATACCGCGCTGACGGTCGACCTTGTCCTGGTCGATCTCGTGGAACATGACCTGCTCGGTCAGACCGAAGGTGTAGTTGCCACGGCCGTCGAACTGCTTCGGGGAGAGGCCACGGAAGTCACGGATACGCGGCAGGGCCAGCGACACCAGACGGTCCAGGAACTCCCACATGCGGTCACCGCGGAGGGTGACGTGGGTGCCGATCGGCTGGCCCTCACGCAGCTTGAACTGCGCGATGGACTTGCGAGCCTTCGTCACCGCCGGCTTCTGACCGGTGATGGCGGTGAGGTCGCGGATCGCGCCCTCGATCAGCTTGCTGTCACGGGCGGCCTCGCCGACACCCATGTTGACGACGACCTTGACCAGGCCGGGCGTCAGCATGACGTTCTCGTACGAGAACTGCTCCTGCAGCTGACCCTTGATCTCGGAGTTGTAACGCTCCTTGAGACGGGGGGTCACCTTCTCAACAGTCGTCTCAGACATCAGATGTCCTCACCGGTTCGCTTGGCAACGCGGATCTTGTTGCCCTCGTCATCGAAGCGGTAGCCAACGCGGGTGACGACCTTCTTGCCGTCCTTCTCCACGACCAGCTGGACGTTGGAGACGTGCACCGGGGCCTCGACGGTGACGATGCCACCCTGAGTGCCCGGGCCCGGCTTGGTGTGCTTCTTGACCCGGTTCACACCCTCGACCAGGACCTTGTTCTCGGCGGGCATGGCCTGAATGACCTTGCCCTGCTTGCCGCGGTCCTTGCCGGTGATGACCTGAACCAGGTCACCCTTCTTGATCTTCATGCTGTTCGCCATGGGTTAGAGCACCTCCGGCGCAAGCGAGATGATCTTCATGAACTTCTTGTCACGCAGCTCGCGGCCCACCGGGCCGAAGATGCGGGTACCACGGGGGTCACCATCGGTGTTCTTCAGAACGACCGCGGCGTTCTCGTCGAAGCGGATGTACGAGCCATCCGGACGACGACGCGACTTCACGGTACGGACGACGACGCACTTGACGACGTCACCCTTCTTCACCGAACCGCCGGGGATCGCGTCCTTGACGGTCGCGACGATGACGTCCCCGATGCCGGCGTAGCGGCGACCGGAACCACCGAGAACGCGGATGCAAAGGATTTCCTTCGCGCCCGTGTTGTCGGCGACTCGCAGTCGCGACTCCTGCTGGATCACAGCTTTCTCCTGATCGTCAACGAGAGCTGACGGGCCGGCCGCTGCTCACACCAGCGCCCGCGAGGGGCCTGGTGCACATACGGCCGTACCGCATCAACTTCGTTACTTGGCCTTCTCGAGGATCTCGACGACGCGCCAGCGCTTCGTCGCGGACAGCGGGCGGGTCTCCGCGAGGAGGACCCGGTCGCCGATGCCGCAGGCGTTCGCCTCGTCGTGCGCCTTCAGCTTGTTCGTACGGCGGATGACCTTGCCGTACAGAGCGTGCTTGACGCGGTCCTCGACGGCGACGACGACGGTCTTGTCCATCTTGTCGCTGACGACGAGACCCTCACGGGTCTTGCGGAAACCGCGCGTCTCGTTGGTGTTCTCAGTCATCAGGCGTTCTCCACCGTCTCGATGCCCAGCTCGCGCTCGCGCATCAGGGTGTAGATCCGCGCGATGTCCTTACGGACGAGCTTGAGCCGTCCGTGGTTGTCGAGCTGCCCGGTCGCCGCCTGGAAGCGGAGGTTGAACAGCTCCTCCTTGGCCTCACGGAGCTTGGCAACGAGACCCTCGTTGTCCAGCTCGCGGAGGTCAGCAGCCTTGGTGCCGGCCGACATCAGCTCTCACCTGCCTCGCGCCGGATGATCCGGCACTTCATCGGGAGCTTGTGAGCTGCGCGGGTCAGCGCCTCACGAGCCACCTTCTCGTTGGGGTACGACAGCTCGAACATGACCCGACCCGGGTGCACGTTCGCGATCCACCACTCGGGCGAACCCTTACCGGAACCCATGCGGGTCTCGGCCGGCTTCTTGGTGAGCGGACGGTCCGGGTAGATGTTGATCCAGACCTTGCCGCCACGCTTGATGTGACGGGTGACGGCGATACGAGCGGACTCGATCTGCCGGTTCGTCACGTAGGCCGGGGTGACGGCCTGGATGCCGTACTCGCCGAAGGCGAGCTCGGTGCCACCCTTGGCAGCGCCACGGCGCTTGGGGTGGTGCTGCTTGCGGTGCTTGACCCGACGGGGGATCAGCATTGGAGTCAGGCCTCCGTTCCGGTGTTCTCGGCAGCCGGAGCCTCCGCGGCCGCGGCCGCGGGGGCCTCGGACGCGGCGGGGCGACGGCCGCGGCCACCGCGCTCGCCACCACGGCGCTCGCCACCGCGGGCGGGACGACCACCCTCGGGACGGGCCGGGCGGTTACCCGAGCGGGCAGCGGCGTTCTCAGCGCGGACCTCGGCGATGTTCTTGACGTCGCCCTTGTAGATCCAGACCTTCACACCGATGCGGCCGAAGGTCGTCTTGGCCTCGAAGAAGCCGTAGTCGACGTTCGCGCGCAGGGTGTGCAGCGGCACACGGCCCTCGCGGTAGAACTCCGAGCGGCTCATCTCGGCGCCGCCGAGACGACCGGAGCACTGGACCTTGATGCCCTTGGCGCCGGACTTCATGGTGCCCTGCATCGACTTGCGCATGGCACGGCGGAAGGAGACGCGGGAGGACAGCTGCTCCGCGACGCCCTGAGCCACGAGCTGGGCGTCCAGCTCGGGGTTCTTGACCTCGAGGATGTTCAGCTGGACCTGCTTGCCGGTCAGCTTCTCGAGGTCGCCGCGGATGCGGTCGGCCTCGGTGCCACGGCGGCCGATGACGATGCCGGGGCGGGCGGTGTGGATGTCAACGCGGACGCGGTCGCGGGTGCGCTCGATCTCGACCTTGGAGATGCCGGCGCGCTCCATGCCCTTCGTCATCATGCGACGAATGGCAACGTCTTCCTTGACGTAGTCCTTGTACAGCTTGTCGGCGTACCAGCGGGACTTGAAGTCCGTGCTGATGCCGAGGCGGAACCCGTGCGGGTTAACCTTCTGGCCCATTACCGGGTCCCTTCCTTGCTGCTGACGACCACGGTGATGTGGCTGGTCCGCTTGCGGATCCGGTAGGCACGACCCTGCGCACGCGGACGGAACCGCTTCAGGGTCGGGCCCTCGTCAACGTACGCCTCGCTGATGACGAGGTCGTCCACGTTGGAGTGGTTGTAGTTGTGCGCGGCGTTGGCAATGGCGCTGTCGAGCACCTTGCCGACGGGCACGGTGGCGGCCTGCGGAGCGAAACGCAGGACGGCCTGGGCCTCCGTGGCCGGAAGGCCACGGATGAGGTCCACCACGCGGCGGGCCTTCATGGGCGTGACGCGGATGTACCGCGCCTGGGCCCTGGCTTCCATGGTTGTCCCCTTGCTGGTGTAAGTCATTGAGTCGGTAATCTCGCTGGCGACTAGCGACGCTTCGACTTGCGGTCGTCCTTGACGTGACCGCGGAAGGTACGCGTCGGCGCGAACTCGCCGAGCTTGTGGCCGACCATCGACTCGGTGACGAACACCGGGACGTGCTTACGGCCATCGTGCACCGCGATCGTGTGGCCGAGCATGGCCGGGAAGATCACGGAGCGACGGGACCAGGTCTTGATGACGTTCTGGGTACCCGCCTCGTTCTGCGCGTCCACCTTCTTGAGAAGGTGGCCGTCGATGAAGGGGCCCTTCTTGAGACTGCGCGGCATCTGACCTGCTCCTAGCGCTTCTTGTTGGTCTTGCGGCGGCGCACGATGAGGGCGTTCGAAGCCTTCTTCGGGCTACGAGTGCGACCCTCCTTCTGGCCCCACGGCGAGACCGGGTGGCGGCCACCAGAGGTCTTACCCTCACCACCACCGTGCGGGTGGTCGATCGGGTTCATGGCGACACCACGCACGGTCGGGCGAACGCCCTTCCAGCGCATACGGCCGGCCTTGCCCCAGTTGATGTTCGACTGCTCGGCGTTGCCGACCTCGCCGACGGTGGCGCGGCAGCGCGCGTCCACCAGGCGGATCTCACCGGAGGGCATGCGCAGGTGCGCCATCTTGCCCTCACGCGCCAGCAGCTGGATGCCGGCACCGGCGGAGCGGGCCATCTTGGCACCGCCACCGGGACGCAGCTCCACCGCGTGGATGGTGGTACCGACCGGGATGTTGCGCAGCGGCAGGTTGTTGCCCGGCTTGATGTCGGCGCCAGCGCCGTTCTCGATCCGGTCACCCTGCGCGATGCCGCGCGGCGCGATGATGTAGCGCTTCTCGCCGTCCGCGTAGTGCAGGAGCGCGATGCGCGCGGTGCGGTTCGGGTCGTACTCGATGTGCGCGACCTTGGCCGGCACGCCGTCCTTGTCGTGACGACGGAAGTCGATCACGCGGTAGGCGCGCTTGTGCCCGCCACCCTGGTGGCGAACGGTGATCCGACCGGCGTTGTTACGGCCGCCCTTGCTGTGCAGGGGGCGAACCAGCGACTTCTCCGGCGTGGACCGCGTGATCTCTACGAAGTCGGCCACGCTGGAGCCACGACGGCCCGGCGTAGTCGGCTTGTACTTGCGGATGCCCATTTGGCTCTCTCGTCCTCGTCCTTATCGACGATCACGATCTCCGTTAGGAGACCGGACCACCGAAGATGTCGATGCGGTTGCCCTCAGCCAGCGTCACGATGGCGCGCTTGGTGTCCTTGCGCTTGCCAAAGCCCGTCTTGGAGCGCTTGCGCTTGCCCTGACGGTTGAGCGTGTTGACGGACTCGACCTTGACCGAGAAGACCGCCTCGACGGCCTGCTTGATCTGGGTCTTGTTGGCACCGGGCGACACGACGAACGTGTACTTGTTCTCGTCGAGGAGCGAGTAGCTCTTCTCCGAGATGACCGGCTTCACCAGGACGTCACGGGGGTCCGTGAACGTCTTGCTCGTGATCTCTGCAGCCATCAGGCGGCGCTCCCTTCGAGCTCGCCCTCAGCAGCCACGGCCTTGGCGGACGCGGCGGGACCCGCCACGAAACGCTCGAAGGCGGCCTGGGTGAAGACCACATCGTCGGAGACGAGCACGTCGTAGGTGTTCAGCTGACCGGCGTCCAGGATGTGCACGTGCGGCAGGTTGCGGGCGCTCTTCAGACCCAGCTCGTCGGCACGCTCGACGACGAGGAGGATGTTCTTGCGCTCGGTGATCTTGCCGAACAGACCCTTGGCGGCCTTGGTCGACGGCGCCTCGGCCGCGATCACGTCGGTGACGACGTGGATGCGGTTGTGGCGGGCCCGGTCGGTGAGCGCACCGCGCAGGGCGGCGGCGATCATCTTCTTCGGGGTCCGCTGCGAGTAGTCGCGCGGCACGGGACCGTGCACGACGCCACCGCCGGCGAACTGCGGGGCGCGGGTCGAGCCCTGACGGGCGCGGCCGGTGCCCTTCTGGCGGTACGGCTTACGGCCGCCACCGCGGACCTCGGCACGAGTCTTGGTCTTGTGGGTGCCCTGACGGGCCGCAGCGAGCTGCGCCACGACGACCTGGTGCATCAGCGGAACGCTGACCTTCGCGTCGAAGATCTCGGCCGGCAGCTCGAGGCTGCCGGTCTTGTCGCCCGAGGGCGACAGGATGTCAATGGTGCTCATATCCTCACAGCCCCTTCGCCGCGGTGCGGACGAGGACGAGGCCGCCGTTCGGACCCGGGATTGCGCCCTTGATCAGGAGCAGCCCCTTCTCCGCGTCAACGGCATGGACGGTCAGGTTCTGGGTGGTCACGCGCTCGTGGCCCATCCGGCCGGCCATCCTCATGCCCTTGAACACGCGACCCGGGGTGGCGCAGCCACCGATCGAGCCGGGCGAGCGGTGCTTGCGCTGCACACCGTGACCGGCGCCGAGGCCCCGGAAGTTGTGGCGCTTCATGACACCGGCGAAGCCCTTGCCCTTGGAGGTGCCGGTCACGTCGACCTTGACACCCGCCTCGAACAGCTCCGCGGTGATCTCCTGGCCGAGGGTGTACTCGGACGCGTCCGAGGTACGGAGCTCGACCAGGTGGCGGCGCGGGGTGACACCGGCCTTGGCGAAGTGGCCCGCGAGGGGCTTGTTCACCTTGCGGGGGTCGATCTCGCCGAAGCCGATCTGGACGGCGTCGTAGCCGGCCGGACTGTCGGCGGTGTGGACCTGGGTCACGACATTGGGCCCAGCCTTGACGACGGTCACCGGAACGATCCGGTTGTTCTCGTCCCAGACCTGGGTCATGCCGAGCTTCTCGCCCAGGATGCCCTTAATCTGCTTAGCCATCTTCGGTGCGCCTCTCAGAGCTTGATCTCGATGTCGACGCCAGCCGGCAGGTCGAGACGCATGAGCGAGTCAACCGTCTTCGGCGTGGGGTCGAGGATGTCGATCAGACGCTTGTGAGTACGCATCTCGAAGTGCTCGCGCGAGTCCTTGTACTTGTGCGGCGAGCGGATGACGCAGTACACGTTCTTCTCAGTGGGCAGCGGCACCGGGCCTGCGACCTGCGCACCAGTTCGGATCACCGTCTCGACGATCTTCTTCGCCGAGGAATCGATGACCTCGTGGTCGTAGGCCTTGAGCCGGATGCGGATCTTCTGTCCCGCCATGGCTACTCAGTAGTCCTTTGTCCTTAGTCACTGCACGACCACCCTCCGACCCCCGCGCTCGGGCGTGTCGCGCTCGCGCTTGCAAAAAACCGGCGAAAAGCTCGTCGGTTTCAAACTTTCGGGGTGGGGGGGCCGGGCCGAGGCCCCGCATGCACTTCCCGGAAGATTCCCGTACTTTCGCCCCGCAGCTGCCGTGGCGTCGACTTCACGCTTAACGGCCATCACGGGAACGACGAGTACCTGGGACTCGCTTCCAGTCCTCCCGGCGGGAGGCGCACAGCATCGGCAACTCAACCGAGCAACTTGGACATACTGCCACATGGAGCAGCCCTGATGCCAATCGGGGCCGGTGAGGTCGCCCTCACCGGCCCCGATCGGGTGACCGTCCTCACCCGCGGCGCGCACCGCCGCGGACCCGCGTCACCAGGGTCGCTTGCTCCCGCAGGTCAGCGCCCACTCGTCGCCGGTCACGTTGGCGCACCACAGCTGACCCTTGTCGGGCTCGTTGTTGTACTCCTTGAGCTCCTTGTTCACCGGCGCGCAGTCGGTCGGCCCGGCCGGGTCGTACTTCGGGCACTTGCCGTCGCGGTTCACCAGGATGTGGGCGCGCCAGGCGTCCGCGCCCATGTCGATGCCCTTGGCCCCGGCGACCGGCACGTACTCGGGCTTCGTGGTCGGCATGTAGCGGTCCGCCGACCAGGAGGCGGCCATGGTGGCGAACAGCGCCACCGCGCAGACCGCGCCGGCGACCAGCCGGCCGGTGACCGCGGGCCGCAGGGTGAGCGGCGCCGGCCGCCCGTCGGTGCCTACCCGCTGCACCGTGCGCAGCCAGCCGGCGCCCCGCTGGACGAGGAACATCAGGCCGAGCACCGCGAGGATCATCAGCGCGTACAGGATGATCCAGGTCGTCCGCGGGTACAGCTGGATGGACTTGGTCTGGGCCATCTGGGAGGCGAACCAGAAGCGCAGCAGCCAGGCGCTGATCAGGGTGGCCGTCACGGTCCGGACGGTGATGCTGCGCAGTCCGAGGCCCAGCGCCAGCGCGACCCCGGCGAGCAGCAGCAGGGTGTAGGCGCTCTGCCCGGCGAGCTCACCGTGCCACGGGAAGTCGTGGTAGTTCAGGTCGCCGTTGCGGTCCGAGGCCCAGCCCATGATGTACGCCGGGTCGATGTACACCGAGAGGTACGCGTACCGGTCCTTGGCCTGGGCGCCCAGCCGCACCAGCTCGTACAGCAGCGGCGAGCCGACCACGCCGGCGCTCACCAGCGTCACGCCGAGGAACAGCAGCACCCGCTTGATCCGGGCGGCGCCCTGGCGCCACGGGATGACGAACAGCGTCAGGACGAGGACGCCGGGCGCGGCCCAGACGAACCAGCCCGAGTACCAGAGGAACATCAGGCCGAACGAGACGCCGAAGCCGAGGCCGCGCAGCACCGTGGACCGGGTCGACAGCTCGTGCGACCGGCGCAGCTCCCGCAGGGCGGCGGCCAGCATCGGCACCATGACCAGCATCGTGACGTGGCTGTACGGCCGGATCGGGTCGAGGAAGAGGATCGCCGACGGGACGGCGATCAGCAGCGCCCAGACCGGCCGCAGCATCAGCCGCCAGGAGAGGTACGCCATCGGGCCGACCAGTGCGCTGCAGATCAGCTGGACGTCCTTCATGGCGTAGCCGACGCCGCCGACGCCGCCGTAGAACAGCTTCGACCAGACCGCCAGCAGCGCCGGGAAGCCGGGCGGGTAGACGCCGGGCAGGCCCTTGCCGCGCAGCATGTCGTTGGCCATGCCCATGAGGTTGCCCGGGTCGCCCTCCTGACCGCCGAGGCCCCACTGGGTGCCGTTCAGCGCCACCGCGATCCCGCCCGCGACCGCGCCGGTGGCCAGTCCCGCGACGGCCGCGCAGACCAGCCGCTGGGCCAGCTGGTACCGGGCCAGGCTGCCCCGGTAGGCGGCGTACAGCAGCACCGCCAGGATGGGCAGGCCCACGATGGCGGCGTACTTCTGGAGCATGGCCAGACCGCTGACCTGGCCCACCCGGTTCAGCGGGTTGACGTCGATGCGGGTGCAGAGCAGCGCGAAGCCGAACGCCGCCACGATCGAGACCAGGGCCTCGGCCGAGCGGACCGCCCAGGGGCGCTCCAGCAGGCCGTCGAGCCGTCCGGGGCGGGGCGCGATCGCGCCCTCCGGTTCGAGCGACCCCTTGCGGGAGCCGCCGACCGGGCTGGTGGCCAGATCAGTCATGTCAGTCACTTCCGTGCAGTGGCCACGTCCGATGAGTGGCGAAGAATGGCGCAGTGGACCGGCGATCAGCGGCCATCATAGGGCGCTTACCAGAAGCCGAGGCCTCGGGCAAGAACCCCGTTCCGGCCGTGTCGGGGCTGGGGCGTGGTGGTTCAGCAGGATCCGCCCGGTCGGTCGTCGGTGCTCCCCATGAGCACCCCCTCACCCATCCAGAGCCCAGCGGCCGACCGAAGCGCTTACTCCCGCCCCGTCGAATTCGGCCGGGCGCCTCGGGGGCGCCGTGACCCGGGGGCGTCCGGCCGGCTGCCGGCACCGCCCTCGGACCCGCTCGGGTCAGCTGCTGCGGACCGCGCGGCCGACCATGGCGCCGGCGTGGGAGAAGTCACCCGCGCCGAGCCGGCCGGCGGCGACCATCAGGGCGTGCAGGCGGGACGAGAGGTGCAGGTCGGCCGAGCGCGCAGCGTTGGTCCAGCCCTTGGCGCGCAGTTCCTTGGAGATCAGCGAGTAGTACCGCAGCTCCTCGTCGAAGCGCTTGCCGTCCTTGACCCGGTTCGAGGAGTCGCTGGCCTGGTGGCGCCGGTAGCGGAACACCTCGCGCTCGTCGACCAGCAGGTTGCCGCCCTCCATCAGCATGTCGACCATGAACGCCAGGTCGTGGATGGCGTCGATGTCCGGGCGGTACGGGATCTTCGACAGCGCGGACTGGCGGTACGTGAGCGACGGCGTGTACAGCCAGTTGCCGGACAGCAGGCTCTTCACCGCGGCCTCGCCGCTGATCACCCCGGCCTTGCGGGCCGGCGCGCTGATCCGGCGCTTGACCTTGTCGCCGATGCCGAGCGAGGGCACCAGGGTCCCGTCGCTGTCCATCACCCGCACGCCCGGCTGGACGGCGATCGCGTTCGGGTCGGCCCGCAGGCGCTCCAGGACGACGTCCAGGTAGTCGGGCTCCAGCAGGTCGTCGGCGCCCATCATCGAGACGAACTCGCGCTCGGCCAGGGTGGAGGCCTTGTAGGTGTTGCCGTTGGGCCCCAGCCGCTCCGCGTTGCGGATGTACCGGATCCGCTCGTCGTTCAGGCTCTCGATGTACTGGGGCGCCCGGAAGCCCGGGTACTGGTCGTCCACGATGGTCAGCCGCCAGTCCTGCTGGTGCTGGGCCCGGATGCTGTCGATGGTGGCGAACAGGTACTCCGGATCGCCGTAGTACGGGATGACGAAATCGACGCTCATGACGGCGCCGCACCTCCTGGTCCTGGATCACGCTTCGGTGCCGCCCGGCCGCGGCCAGCGGGCGCCCCAAGTCAACCAGCTTTGCCGGGCCCGTGCGTCAGCCGGTCGGCCCACACCGGCTCCGGGGGGCGGAGATCGGGTGTACAGAGGCCGCCAATCGGAAATTCTGACACAAGGAAATACGTCCGCCGGGCGGCCGGGGGATGAATGAACTCGGTAATGTCCGGATTTTCCGGAGCCCAAAAAGGCGGCACCTATTGGCGCCCCCTTCTTCCACAACGGATGAACGGGCGTCACCGTTCGGCTCGGTGGCCGACGGTCGACGGGATCGTTCGCCGGCCTCTCCGGCGGCGCGCTCGCCCGCACGCACGGCTGAGGGCCGGCACCCCGTCGGGGGTGCCGGCCCTCAGGCCTCGTGCCCTGTCGCGTGGAGCGCGATCAGTGGTCGGAGCCGACCGGAGCGTCGAGGCGGTCGTTGTTGTGACGGACGCCCTCGGTGATGGCGACCGTACGGGCCAGGTCGGTGAGCTTCTTCTCCAGCGACCGGAAGCGCAGGTAGGTGTTGAGCGTGAGGAAGCCCATGGCGATGACCATCAGGTAGAGCACCAGGTCCGTGCCACGGCCGACGCCCAGCGCGGTGGCCAGCTTGGTCACGCCGGCCGGCCACAGGATCGCGATGACGTTGGCGACGACGAAGAGCGAGAAGGCGATGCGCTTCCACGCCCGGGTGTTCGCGGCGTCCCAGCGCCGGACGAACAGGAGGGCCATGCCCACGGCGGCCAGGACGAGGATCAGCTGGATCCAGAGGTGATTCATCGGCGGTTACGCTCCCGCAGCGAGATGTCGAAGAGGATGTTCACGCCGTTGATCAGGGACTGGCCCTTGGCGCGCGAGTAGTCGGTGTAGAGGATGTCCACCGGCACCTCTGCCACCCGGAGGTCCGAGCCGGCGAGGAAGGAGACGATCTCCGAAGCGTGGGCCATGCCGTTCATGGTGATCCGGATGCGGCTGGCCGCCTCCCGGTTCATCACGCGCAGACCGTTGTGCGCGTCGGTGAGCTTGAGCTTGCGGGCGGTCGGGCTGACCGCGGCGGCGGTGCGGAGCACGACCCGCTTGATCCACGGCACCTGGCCGGTCTGCTCGATGAAGCGGGAGCCGAGCACGATGTCGGCCTCGTCCTGGCGCAGCAGCGCCACCATCTTCTCCACGTCGGCGGTCTGGTGCTGGCCGTCCGCGTCGAAGGTGGCGAAGTACTCGGCGCCCTCCTGCTCCAGCGCGTACTTCAGGCCGGTCTGCAGCGCTGCGCCCTGGCCCAGGTTGACCGGGTGCCGCACCAGGTGGGCGCCGGTCGTCATGACGTGCTTCGCCGTGTCGTCGGTGCAGCCGTCGTCGATCACCACGATGTTGGGGAAGGTCTTGCGTGCCCCCTCCACGACCTCGGCGATCACCTGGCCTTCGTTGTAGGCCGGGATCACCAGCCAGACGTTGTCATAGTCGGACACAGGGGCTCCATGCTTGGCGAACGGCACGGCGTCGCGTGCCTCGGTCTGTCTGTCGGTGGTGATCACGGGCGTCGTCGGCCAATCACAGTCCGGTCCCCCACCGTCACGAGGTCCGCAGCGGCTCGGCCGCGCTCCTGTTGTCCAGCCCGGAGCGCCCGGAGGCGGCAGGGCTGGAGGGGAACGCGCGGTACAGCGCCCACAGCATCAGGACGGCGCTGATCAGCGCGCCGGCCAGGTACGCGAGCTCGGCACGGAGACCGACGTCGCCCGGGGAGAGGGCGACCGCAACCAATGCTACGGAACCGGCCGTCCAGCCCACCAGCTGTCGGCGGTGCTGGGCGCTCGACATCAGCGCCTGGCCGAAGACCGTCGCGAGGACGTAGCAGAGCGTGCCGAGGACGAGCCAGGTGAAGTCCAGCGGGTTGAGCAGGTCCTTGGCGTTGAAGAGCAGCGGGTTGAGCCAGGCGCCGAGCGCGATGACCGGCAGCCCGCCGCCGATGCACATGGCGGCGACGATCGCCGTGGTGCGGGTCAGCACCTTGCGGAACTCGGCGTGGTCGCCGGCCGCGGTGGCACCCGAGAGCGCGGAGACCATGGAGGCCTGGAGGGCGCTGTAGGCGAAGAGCGGCACGCGGGCCATCACCACGGCCTGGCCGAGGGCGAAGACCAGGGCGTCGGACGCCTCGGAGTGCTTCGGCGCGAGCAGGCGCACGCAGACGACGGTCGCGTTCACCACCAGCTGGCTGAGCATCACGGAGCCGATCAGCAGGCCGAGCCCGCTGGTGAGCTGGCGCCAGGACACCTCCGGCCCGGGGGCGCGGTCGGCGAGGATGCCGCGCAGGCCGATCAGCGAGGCGGCGACCGGGGCGACCACCAGGATCAGGCCGAAGGCCAGTGCCGAGTGCAGCCCGAGGACGGCGGTCAGCGCGGCCAGCCCGATGCGCAGGGCACCGTCGACGGCCAGCTGGGTGCCGTAGGGGCCGAACAGCCCGAGGCCGGCCAGCGCACCGCGGGAGACCGAGCTCACCGCGAGGCCCGCCATGCCGCCGGCGAGGGCCACCACGAGGGTCCGGTCGCCGCCGAACAGCTGGTCGGCGATCGGGCCGGCGGCGGCCGCCAGCACGGCGCAGGCCGCGGCCAGGATCGCCAGGGCGAGCAGCAGCATCCGCCGTACCGCGGGCAGTGCCCCCGCCCCGGACACCTTGCGGGCGGCGACCAGCCGCGTCAGCTCCAGTTCGACGGGCTGGAACAGGCCCCACCCGACGGACATCACGATCGTCCAGAGCATCGTCACCCTGGCTGCGCCGGCCGTGCCCAGGCTGTAGCCCACGAGCGCCATGTAGACGTACGCCGAGGCCCCGAGTACGACCGTCCCACCGACCACGAGCCGGGCCCCCGGGGGTAGCACCCCGAGCAGCTTGGCGATCGGGTTCTTCATCACATGATCACCGAATTAACCGGCCGACCTTGCCACACGTCTCCGCACGAGGCCGGCCCGGCCGTGCGATTGCTGTGAATAGTAGCGGGTAGCCGTGAACGTCCGATGACGGTGGGCCCCACCCTCAGACCCCCGGGAAGGTACGGGACCACGGCTCCGTCCACAGGTTCTGAGGATCGCTCAGCACCGTCACCGTGACACCCTGCGCCGCCAGGTCCCGCTTGATCCGGTCGCCCACGGAGCGGTCGGCGGTCAGGACGGTCGGCGGGACGGGCGCGGCCGGGAGCTTGTCGATGGCTCCCTTGAGGCGGCCCAGAGACTTCTGGTAGTCCTCCTCCTTCACCTGGGGGCCGCCGATGGACACCCAGTGGATGTCGTACAGCGCCGTCATGTCGCCCCCGCGCCGGTTCAGCAGCGAGGCGAGCCAGGTGGCCTTGAGGTTCTTGTAGTCGTCGTTGGCGAAGAGCGCGATCACCGGGCCCTTGCTCGATATGTCGAGCGCCTGCGCGCCCTTGGGGCCCATGTCCCCCTTGAACTCGCCGCGTCCCCAGGCCACCAGCGGGTTGCCGGACCAGGCGGACGGGTTGTCCTTGGTGGTCAGGAAGCCCCACTGCACGTTGGCGAAGAGGCTGAGCGCGGCGGCGACGGCGAGGCCGGATATCGCCAGCTCGCCGAGGCGGCTCGGCAGCGTGCGGCCCGTCCCCCGGTACGGGCTCTGCAGCATGACCCCGACGGCGCCGAGGGATATCAGGCTGACCACGACGCCCACGGCCGTCATCTTGTGGAAGTAGTACGAGTACTTGCCGATGGTGTGCAGCTGGTAGGCGGCGAAGGCGCTGAGCAGCCCGCCGGTGCCGAGCAGGACCGCGAGGTGCGCCTGGCCGACGGCCGTCCGGCGGTTGCGCGGCATGACCGCGGCCAGCAGGCCGAGCAGCCCGCCGCCGATGAGTATGGAGCGGTCGGCCCCGACGCTCGGGCCGTTCATGTTCGAGGCACTGGCCACGTCGAGGTTGCCCAGCACGGACAGGACGCTCGGCAGCGCGGCCACGCCCAGCGCGCACGCCAGCGCGCCGGCGGTCCACCACCAGCGCCCGGCGAACTTGCGCCGGTGCGCCACCAGCGCGCCCAGCAGTGCCACGCCGACGAAGGCGCCGTAGATGTTGTACGCGTAGGTGACGGTGATCAGCCCGGCCGACGCGGCCAGCACGAACTCGGTGGTGCCCATCGCCGGCCGGATCATCACGGCCAGCGCGAGTGCTATCAGCAGCAGCCCGATGAAGGTCGAGTCGAAGCCGTGGACCATCAGGTCCATGTAGTTGCTCGCGAACATGATCGCGCCGACGGTCGCGCACACCGCCGCGCAGCGCCAGCCGCGCAGCCGCGGCCCGCCGATCCACCGGGCCGCCCAGACCAGTGCGGCGCAGAACAGCGCGTACCCCACCAGCAGGTACAGGAAGTACCGGTTCATGGTGTAGAGCATGTCGCCGGAGTCGGCGGCGGAGTGGACGAGGGTGTCCGTCCAGGCCAGCAGGAAGTGGGAGCCCTGCGGGTACGTCACCTCGGACGGCGGTATCAGGTAGGACCGGGCCGCCTCCTGGTGGAGGAAGTTGAAGCCGCCGACGTTCTGGATGCCGGAGAAGAAGGAGAAGTGCGCGAGCCGGTCCTCCGACGTGGCGAAGTAGGCGACCCGCTCGGCCGCCGACGTTCCCGCGATCGGGTGGAACAGGTAGTGCCAGACGCCGTAGCCGGTGCCCAGGACCAGCAGGTCGGACCAGCGGAAGCGCAACGGCAGGCGCGGGCCGCGGCGGGCGGCCCAGGCGGCGACCGTCACCACGCTGAACATCAGGCCGCTGGTGGCGACCGGCGAGAGGCCCCACGGCCAGAGCGAGAAGAGCAGGCCGAACGTCAGCACCGAACCGGCGAGCACCAGCCCGGCGACGAACAGCCGGTCGAGCAGCACGCCGCCGACCCGGAGCACGGCGGCTATGGAGAACAGCAGCAGCGGCAGCAGCAGGACGCCCAGGTCCAGCGCGACCAGCCCGGTCGGCACCAGCCAGGACAGGGCCAGCCCCCCGGCCAGGACGAGCGGGTTGCGCCTGGACCGTCCACTGGTGATCGGCTCGGGCGGCGGCCCCGGCGGTGCGGTCGGACGTTGAAGCTCGCGCTCAGGCGAGGAATGTACGGTCGACACGGTGCCGTGCCCCTTCGGTCAAGTCCCTGCCGCCCGTCTCCCCGGCCGGGTGCGGACTTCCACTACCGTCAGCGGGCAGGCTACGAGCCACAGCATACCGAGGGGCCCGTCGGCACGACGGGCTGAGGGGGCCGGGTGGACGGTCCGCGAACGGCCGGTAACGGGCGCCGTCGAGCGCCGGTTCAGCCCCGGAAGACCCAGATCTTCAGCAGCACGAACCGGGCCACCGTGGCCAGGCCGTTGGCGGCGACCAGTCCGGCGACCTCCACCGGCCGGGAGGCGTTCGGCGCCACCTGGTCCAGCAGGGCGAGCACGCCCGCGCTGAGGCCGAGCCCGATCAGGAAGGCCACCGCGCCCTGCAGCTGGTGCCGGACCATGCCCTGCGAGCCGGTGACCCCGAAGGTGAAGCGGCGGTTGGCCGCGGTGTTGGCCACCGCGCTGACGGCCAGCGCGATCAGGTTCGCCGCCTGCGGGTCGGTGAACCATCGCGCGGCGACGAACAGCACCAGGTAGAAGACGGTGCTGAGCACGCCGATGACCAGGAAGGACGGCAGCTGGCGGCGGGTCGACGGGGCCGGCTCGGCGGGCTCCGCCGGTTCCTCGGTGACGGTCACCGGCCCGGGCCCCGCGCGTCGCCGTGCGCCGCGTCGTCCTGCGCCAGTTCGTCGTCGGCCGAGTCGTAGCCGACGAAGTAGGTCGGGCGGGCCTGCACCGCCGAGTAGATCCGGCCGACGTACTCCCCCAACAGTCCGACGCAGATCAGCTGCACGGCGCCGATGAAGAGCATGCCGATGAACAGCGAGGACCAGCCGGGCACGGTCGCACCGAGCGCGTACGAGAGAGTGGTGTAGACCGCGAGGGCCAGGCAGACCACGAAGCTCACCAGGCCCAGCCAGGTGGCCAGCCGCAGCGGGGCGGCGGAGAAGTTGGTCACGCTGTCCAGTGCGAGCCGGACCATCTTGGACAGCGGGTAGTGGGTGCCGCCAGCCACCCGCTCCTCCCGGACGTACACCACCTCGCCGCTGGGGAAGCCGAGCCACGGCACCAGCAGCCGGTAGACCGGCTGGTGCTCGGGCAGCTGCTTGAGGGCCTCCACGGCCGCACGGCTGAGCAGGCGGAAGTCGCCGGCCTGGTTGGGCATCCGCTTGCCGACCAGCTTGCGCATCAGCCAGTAGTAGGCGCCGGCCGTCCGGCGCTTGAAGGCGGTGTCGGTGGCGCGGTCCCCGCGCACGCCGTAGACGACGTCGAAGCCCTGCTCGCGGGCCAGGTCGAGCATCTCCGGGATCTTCTCCGGCGGGTCCTGGAGGTCGGCGTCGATGCTCACCACGTAGTCGCCGCGCGCCCGGTGGATGCCGGCGGTGAGCGCGGCCTGGTGTCCCGAGTTGCGGGCGAAGCGGACGATGCGGAACTCCGGCCAGTCCTGCCGGACCTTCTGCAGGACGACGGGGGTGGCGTCCGTACTGCCGTCGTCGACGCCCACGACCTCGTAGTCGACCGCGAGCCCGTCCAGGATCGGCCGCAGCCGCTCGACGGTCAGCGGGAGCGCCTCCTGCTCGTTGTAGATCGGCATCACGACCGACAACAGTGGTGCCGTTGGCATGCGTTGGATCCCACTTTCCGCGACGGCGGGCTGGACGGTCGCCCGACAATAACAGCCGGCCATGAGCAGGCTGTGAGAGCGGGTGAAGGCCTGATGAAGGCCGAAGGGCTCCGCACACCTGGGTGTGCGGAGCCCTTCGGTTCGCCTGTGCGGGACAGACAGGTCAGAACATCAATTACTTGATGATCTTGGTGACCTGGCCGGCGCCCACGGTGCGGCCACCCTCACGGATGGCGAACTTCAGGCCCTCCTCCATGGCGATCGGCTGGATCAGCGCGACCGTCATGGCGGTGTTGTCGCCCGGCATGACCATCTCGGTGCCCTCGGGGAGGGTCACGACGCCGGTCACGTCCGTGGTACGGAAGTAGAACTGCGGGCGGTAGTTGTTGAAGAACGGGGTGTGACGGCCACCCTCGTCCTTCGACAGGATGTAGGACTGGGCCTCGAAGTCGGTGTGCGGCGTGACCGAACCCGGCTTGATGATGACCTGGCCGCGCTCGACGTCCTCGCGCTTGATGCCACGGAGGAGCAGACCGACGTTCTCACCGGCCTGGCCCTCGTCGAGCAGCTTGCGGAACATCTCGATGCCGGTGACCGTGGTGGTGGTCTTGGTCTCCTTGATGCCGATGATGTCGACAGTCTCGTTGACCTTGAGGATGCCACGCTCGATACGACCGGTGACGACGGTGCCACGACCGGTGATCGTGAAGACGTCCTCGATCGGCATCAGGAACGGCTGGTCCACGGCGCGGGCCGGGGTCGGGATGGCCTCGTCCACGGCGGCCATGAGGCCGAGGAGCTTCTCGCCCCACTCCTTGTCGCCCTCCAGCGCCTTCAGCGCGGAGACGCGGACGACCGGCAGGTCGTCACCCGGGAACTCGTACTCCGAGAGGAGCTCGCGGACCTCGAGCTCGACGAGCTCCAGGATCTCCTCGTCGTCCACCATGTCGGCCTTGTTCAGGGCGACGACGATGTAGGGGACGCCGACCTGGCGGGCCAGGAGGACGTGCTCCTTGGTCTGCGGCATCGGGCCGTCGGTGGCGGCGACGACGAGGATCGCACCGTCCATCTGGGCCGCACCGGTGATCATGTTCTTGATGTAGTCCGCGTGACCCGGGCAGTCGACGTGGGCGTAGTGACGCGCCTCGGTCTGGTACTCGACGTGCGCGATCGAGATGGTGATACCGCGCTGCCGCTCCTCCGGCGCCTTGTCGATCTGGTCGAACGGCGTGAAGGGGTTGATCTCCGGGTGAGCGTCGTGCAGCACCTTGGTGATGGCCGCGGTAAGGGTCGTCTTACCGTGGTCAATGTGACCAATGGTGCCGATGTTGACGTGGGGCTTCGTCCGCTCGAACTTCGCCTTCGCCACTGCAGTCCTCCTGAGGACAGTTCTGTACGCCGTGCTGACGTCAGTTGGTCTTTGATCGGGTTTGGGCCCGAGGTGCCGGAAGCACCTCGCACCGTCCCGCGGGGTGGGGGCCGGAGGCCCCCCGGGAGAATCCGACCGGATTCTCCCGGGACGCCTCCTAATAGCCTAAGGGTTCACAATCGTCCCGAAATATCGGGACGGCCGCGGCCTCGTAGGGAACCGGCTGGAGCCGGTCCTTACTCGCCCTTGGCCTTGGCGATGATCTCCTCCGCCACGGCCTTCGGAACCTCGGCGTACGAGTCGAACTGCATCGAGTAGCTCGCGCGACCAGAGGTCTTGCTGCGCAGATCACCGACGTAGCCGAACATCTCGGAGAGCGGCACCAGCGCCGTGACGACGCGGGCACCGTGACGCTCGTCCATGGACCGGATCTGGCCACGGCGAGAGTTGATGTCACCGATCACGTCGCCCATGTAGTCCTCGGGCGTGGTGACCTCGACGGCCATCATCGGCTCGAGGAGGACCGGCTTGGCCTTCCGCGCGCCTTCCTTGAACGCCATCGAACCGGCGATCTTGAACGCGAGCTCGGACGAGTCGACGTCGTGCGCCTGGCCGTCGAGCAGCTTCACGCGGACACCCTGCAGCGGGTAGCCGGCGAGGATGCCGAACTCCATGGCCTCCTGGCAACCGGCGTCGACCGACGGGATGTACTCCCGCGGCACGCGGCCACCGGTGACCTGGTTGACGAACTCGTAGCCCTCGGCCTGCTCGAGCGGCTCGATCGCGATCTGCACCTTGGCGAACTGACCGGAACCACCGGTCTGCTTCTTGTGGGTGTAGTCGATGCGCTCGACGGCCTGACGGATCGTCTCGCGGTACGCGACCTGCGGCTTGCCGACGTTGGCCTCGACCTTGAACTCACGCTTCATACGGTCGACCAGCACCTCAAGGTGCAGCTCGCCCATACCCGCGATGATGGTCTGGCCGGTCTCCTCGTCCGTGTTGACCTGGAAGGACGGGTCCTCCTCGGCGAGACGCTGGATGGCAACACCCAGCTTCTCCTGGTCACCCTTGGACTTGGGCTCGATCGCGACGCGGATGACCGGGGCCGGGAAGTCCATGGACTCCAGGATGACCGGGTTCTTCTCGTCGGACAGCGTCTCACCGGTGGTGGTCTGCTTCAGGCCCATGACGGCGACGATGTCGCCGGCGCCCACCGACTCGATCTCCTCACGCTTGTTCGCGTGCATGCGGTAGATCTTGCCGATGCGCTCCTTCTTGCCCTTCACGGCGTTCAGCACCGAGGTGCCGGACTCCAGGCGGCCGGAGTAGATCCGGACGAAGGTGAGCTTGCCCAGGTGCGGGTCGGACATGATCTTGAACGCCAGCGCGGCCAGGGGCTCGTCGTCCGAGGCCTTGCGGGTGATCTTGGTCTCCGGGTCGTTGGGCTTGGTGCCCTCAACCGACTCGATGTCCAGCGGCGACGGGAGGTACTTGACGACCGCGTCGAGCAGGGGCTGAACGCCCTTGTTCTTGAACGCGGTACCGCAGAAGATCGGCGTGAAGGCCGACTCCAGGGTGCCCTTGCGGATCGCCTCGTACAGCAGCTCCTCGGGGACGTCCTCGCCCTCCATGGCGAGCATCATCACGTCATCGCTGACGTTCGACACCTCGTCCAGGAGCATCTCGCGGTACTCGTTCGCCTGCTCCTGCAGCTCGGCCGGGATGTCGACGATGTCGTACATCTCGCCCTTGGCGGCCTCGGCGGACCAGACCAGCGCCTTCATGCGGACAAGGTCGACAACGCCCTTGAAGTCCGCCTCGGCACCGATCGGGAGCTGCATGACCAGCGGGGTCGCGCCGAGGCGGTCCACGATGGTCTTGACGCAGAAGAAGAAGTTCGCGCCCGTGCGGTCCAGCTTGTTGATGAAGCAGATGCGCGGGACGCCGTAGCGGTCAGCCTGCCGCCACACGGTCTCGGACTGGGGCTCGACACCGGCGACACCGTCGAACACCGTCACGGCACCGTCGAGGACGCGCAGCGAACGCTCCACCTCTACGGTGAAGTCGACGTGACCCGGGGTGTCGATGATGTTGATGGTGTTGTCGACGTCGTCGACCGTCCAGTGACAGGTCGTCGCGGCCGACGTGATCGTGATGCCGCGCTCCTGCTCCTGCTCCATCCAGTCCATGGTGGCAGCGCCATCGTGGACCTCACCGATCTTGTACGAGACGCCGGTGTAGAACAGGATCCGCTCGGTGGTGGTGGTCTTGCCCGCGTCGATGTGCGCCATGATCCCGATGTTGCGGACCCTGGCGAGGTCAAGGGAGGTTGCAGCCATGGTGGCTCGTTCTCTCTCTGTCTAGTGACGGGGTAGGGACTACCAGCGGTAGTGCGCGAAGGCCTTGTTGGACTCGGCCATCTTGTGGGTGTCCTCGCGACGCTTCACGGAAGCGCCCAGGCCGTTGCTGGCGTCGAGGATCTCGTTCATCAGGCGCTCGGTCATGGTCTTCTCGCGACGGGCGCGGGAGTAACCGACCATCCAGCGCAGCGCCAGGGTGCTGGCGCGGCCCGGACGGACCTCGACCGGAACCTGGTAGGTCGCGCCACCGACACGGCGGGACTTGACCTCGAGGGCCGGCTTGACGTTCTCCAGCGCGCGCTTCAGCGTCACGACCGGGTCCGAGCCGGTCTTCTCACGGACGCCCTCAAGGGCGCCGTAGACGATCCGCTCGGCGGTGGAGCGCTTGCCGTGCAGCAGGATCTTGTTGACCAGCTGGGTGACGACCGGGGAGCCGTAAACCGGGTCGATGATGACCGGGCGCTTCGGGGCGGGGCCCTTACGAGGCATTCTTACTTCTCCTTCTTGGCGCCGTAGCGGCTGCGAGCCTGCTTGCGGTTCTTGACACCCTGGGTGTCAAGCGAACCGCGGATGATCTTGTAGCGGACACCAGGAAGGTCCTTCACACGACCACCGCGCACCAGCACGATGGAGTGCTCCTGCAGATTGTGGCCCTCGCCCGGGATGTAAGCGGTGACCTCGATCCCGCTGGTGAGGCGCACACGGGCGACCTTGCGGAGAGCCGAGTTCGGCTTCTTCGGGGTGGTCGTGTACACACGCGTGCAGACCCCACGACGCTGCGGGGAACCCTTCAGCGCGGGAGTCTTGTTCTTCTCGACCTTGTCCTGCCGGCCCTTTCGGACCAGCTGCTGGATCGTAGGCACCGTTTCTCCGTTTTCTGTGTGCCAAGGCTTGGTAAAACTAACCTGCGGTGATCCCCCGCACACGGCCCCGTGGTCGACCCACGCGGTCGGGTGTGTTGGGCTTATTCCGACACGGAATCCCATGAGCTGATGTACAGCGACGGCGCTCAACGCGCGGGGCGCTGGAAGGCGCTCCGGCTCGGCGCGGCGACCGGTGTGCATGCACGCACAAGGACCCGGGGACACCCCAGGCACAAGGTCAGAGCGTACCTAGCGCATCGGGCGCGGTCAAAACAAATGCAACGCCGCAGGTCGCGACCTTCGGCCGGATGTCCCAGGAGTGTCCCGGACGCGACCACCCGGTGTCGGACCGCCCTCCACCCGCTCTACCACAGCCCGCCGACCGCCGCCACCGGGGCGGGACACGCCCGGGGCGACCCGCTCAGACCGGCACCTGCAGCACCACCAGGAGCAGCAGCGTCCAGAGCGCGCAGCCCGCGTAGCCGAAGAGCAGGCCGAGGGTGGAGACCCAGTCGCCGGCCCGGTCGTGGCGGCTCAGCTGGGCCTTCGCGACGTGCCCGACGACCACCGCGGGCAGCGAGAGGCCGGTCAGACCGAAGACCAGTGAGGTGACCGCCAGCCCGTTGGTGGAGCGAACCGGCGGCGGAGGCGGCGGGAGGAAGGTCGCCGGGACGGGCGGGGCGGCGAAGGCCATCGGCGCCGGCATCGGGCCGGAGGGCAGGTCGGACACCAGCCCGGCCAGCTGGCCGTAGGTCTGCGCGACGGAGGCCTGCTCGTGGCGCTGCTCGTACTCCTCGGCGGAGAGCCGGCCCTCGGCGAACGCGGCCTTCAGCACGTCGATCGTCCGGTCCCGGTCCGCGTACCCGGCACGCATCCCCGCGTGGAACCCGGGCTGCGGGACGGGCTGCGGGACGGACTGCGGTACGGGCTGGGGCTGCCAGCCCCCGGCCGGGCGGCGATCCGGCTCGCCGGGGTCCGAGGCTCCCCACGGTTGAACGGCCATCCGCACCTCCCGGCACCCGGCGCGGCCCCGCGCCCCTCGCTGTCCCTCACTGCCCCTCATAGTGCAGGACGAACGGCGGAGCTGAGTAGTTGCCAATTCCAGCCCGGCACCCGCCGTAACGCGCCGTCCGGACGGCGCGCCTCACCCGTTCGGCCCACTCGCTCAGGGGATCCTCAACTCGGGAGACAGCCCGTTTCCGCAGTGACAGGCTGAGTCCGAGACACCCATCCGCCAGCGAACAGAGAAGGCCGCCATGCAGGCGTCAGCGCCGCCGCCGTCCGACCACCCCGCACCCGTTCCCCCCTCCGCCGTCAGCATCCAGGGGCTGTGGAAGCACTTCGGCGGCCAGGCCGCCGTCGCCGGACTCAGCCTGGAGCTGCCGGCCGGCTCCTTCATCGGCCTGGTCGGCCCGAACGGCGCCGGCAAGACCACCACGCTGTCCATGGCCACCGGCCTGCTCCGGCCCGACCAGGGCACCGTCCTCATCCACGGCGGCGACGTCTGGGCCGACCCGGTCGCGGTCAAGGCCCGGATCGGCATCCTGCCCGAGGGGCTGCGGATGTTCGAGCGGCTCAGCGGCCGCGAACTGCTGCAGTACAACGGGCGGCTGCGCGGCCTGCCCGGCGCCGAGGTGGACCGCCGCGCCGAGGAGCTGCTGGCCGTCCTGGACCTCGCCCGCGACGCCGACAAGCTGGTCGCCGACTACTCCACCGGCATGCGCAAGAAGATCGGTCTGGCCGCCGCGCTGCTGCACAACCCCGACGTGCTGTTCCTCGACGAGCCCTTCGAGGGCGTCGACCCGGTCTCCGCGCAGACCATCCGCGGCGTGCTCAAGCGGTACGCGGCGGCCGGATCCACGGTGGTCTTCTCCAGCCACGTGATGGAACTGGTCGAACAGCTCTGCGACTGGGTCGCCGTGGTCAACGCCGGCCGGGTGATCGCCCACGGCCCGCTGGACACCGTGCGCGGCGGGCGCAGCCTCCACGAGGCCTTCCTCGGCCTGATCGGCGTCCGCGAGGACGACGGCCAGGCGCTCGGCTGGCTCGGCGGCGGAGCGGCCGGAAACGCTCCGGCCGGCGGCGGGCAGCTCGGCGGACAGGCCGGCGGGCAGGCCGGCGCGCAGCTCGGGGGCGGGCAGTGAGCACCGCCCCCGCAGCCGCCCGCACCCCGGTGCCCGACGGGCGGACGGTGGTCCGCGCCCTGGTGGCACTCAAGCTGCGGCTGCTGCGCAACGGCCTGCGGCGCAGCCCCGGCCGGACCGCCGTGTACGTCATCGGCGGCGTCCTCGGCCTGGCCTTCGCGGCCGGCATCGCCTTCGCCCTCGCCATGATGAACGGGCGCTTCGACGGCTCCGGGGACGCCGGGGTGATGCTGCTCGGCGTGCTCACCCTCGGCTGGGCGGCGCTGCCGCTGTTCCTCTTCTCCAGCGACGAGAGCGCCGACCCGACCCGGCTCACCATGCTCCCGCTGCGGCCCGGACCGCTGCTGCGCGGCTCGCTGCTGGCCGCGCTGATCGGGCCCGGCCCGCTGGTCAGCCTGGTGCTGGTGACCGGCGCGGCGCTGTCCGGCGCCAACGGCGGGGCCTCGGCCGCGGCCGCACTGGTCGGCGTCCCGCTGGCCGTGCTCTGCCTGGTCACGCTCTCCCGGGCGGTCGCCGCCGGCAACGCCCGGATGCTCTCCAGCCGGCGCGGCAAGGACTTCGCGATCTTCGGCGGACTGCTGTTCGCCCTGCTCGTGCAGGCCGCCAACGTCGGCTCGCAGAGCGTCTTCGGCCGGCCCGGGGACCACCTCGACCTCAGCCCGCTGGCGCCGATCGCCTCCGTGCTGCGCTGGCTGCCGCCGGTCGGCGCGGCCGACGCGGCCCGCACCGCCGGCGAGGGGCGGTACGGGCTGGCGCTGTTCCAGCTCGCCGCGGCCGCGGCGCTGCTCGCCCTGCTGCTGCGCTGGTGGCGCGGCAGCCTCCAGGAGCTGATGGTCACCGCCGACTCCTCCACCCTGGAGGTGGCCCGCGGCGTGCAGAGCTCGCGCGGCTGGAGCTTCCTGCCCGAGGGCCGGGCCGGCGCGGTGATGCAGCGCCACCTCCGGTACGCCTGGCGGGAGCCGCGGGCCAAGGCCGCGGTGTTCACCAGCATCGGCATGACGCTGGTGATCTGCGTGCTGTCGATGGTCCAGGGCTGGTCGAGCGTCTACCTGCTGGCGATGACCGGGATGTTCCTCGGGCTGCAGATGCTCAACCTGTTCGGCATGGACGGCTCGGCGTTCTGGATGGTCGCCGCCACCCTGCTCACCCCGGCCGACGCCCGGGACGAGCTGCGCGGCCGGGCCTACGCGGTGCTGTCGTACGCCATCCCGGTGACGCTGGTGCTCGGGCCCGTGCTGGCCGCCGCCACCGGCGACTGGGCCGGCCTGCCGTCCGCACTCGGCCTCGCGCTCGCCCTGCTCGGCTGCGGCGTCGCGCTCGGCGCGACGCTCAGCGTGCTCGCGCCGTACACCATGCCGGCCGACAGCAACCCGATGCGCAACGCCGCCCCCGGGCAGGGCGGCCTGGTGCTGGTCAACCAGTTCGGCTCGCTGTTCGGTGTGGCGTTGCTCTCCCTGCCGGTGAGCGGCTACCTCGGCTGGGCGCTGCTCTCCGCCGGCCCGACCTGGCCGGTCCTGGTGGTCGGCCCGCTCTACGGCGCCCTGATCGCCGCCCTCGGCATCCGTTTCGCGGCCGGGCGGCTGCTGGAGCGCGCCCCGGAGATCCTGGCCAAGGCCGTCGAGCGCTGAGTCGCCTGCGTCACCCCGGAGCGCCCGGTCCCGTCGAAGGGGCCGGGCGCTCCGGCATCATGGGCGGGAGGGCCGGGCCGTCGAGGAGAGCAGGGACACACCGTGGGCAAGCGCGCGCAGCAGGACGGGGACGGGGGCGCCGGCCCACTGCTGGAGCAGGCGGTGCGATCGGTGCTGACGGCCCCGGACGAAACGCTGGACCTCGCCCTCGACACCGGGGCGTCGCTGCTCGCCGCCTCGGCCGGGCAGTGGCCGGCGGTCAGCCGGGCGCTGCTGGGGTACGCGGACACCGCCGTCGGCCGCTGCTGGTCCGCCGGGTGGCGCCCGGCCGACCTGGCCCGGGTGGTCCGGCGCGGGCTGAAGCCCGTCCACCTGGCCCTCGCGGTGGACCTGATCGCCGCCGAGGGCCGTCGGCACCCCGCGGCCGCCCTCGACCGGCGCTGGCACGAGCAGCTGCGCGAGCTGGAGGCCGAGGTCTGGTGGCCCGGTGACGAGCAGTACCTCGGCGCCTTCGCCGACCGGCACCGGCTGGACCGCTTCGCGCTCGCCACCGCCGCCCTGGAGCTGCTGCGGACCTGGGGCCGGCTGCCGCCGATCTCCCCGGTCGGCCCCGCGCCCGGCCGGCGGCCGCAGACCGAGCGCGCCACGGGCCCGCAGGCCGAACGCGCCGCCGGCCCGCTGACCGGCGAGCCGCGGATGCTGGCCCGGATCCGGGCGCTGCTGGCCAAGGCCGAGTCCACCGAGTACCCGGAGGAGGCCGAGGCGCTCACCACCAAGGCCCAGCAGCTGATGGCCCAGCACAGCATCGACGACGCGCTGCTGGCCGCCACCGGCGACGACCGGAACACCCCGGCGGCGCTGCGGATCGGCGTGGACAACCCGTACGAGAGCCCCAAGACGATGCTGCTGGACGCCGTCGCGGCGGCCAACCGGTGCCGGGCTGTGTGGGCCAAGGAGTTCGGCTTCTGCACCGTCGTCGGCTTCGACGGCGACCTGGACGGCGTCGAGCTGCTCTACACCTCGCTGCTGGTGCAGGCCACCCACGCGCTCAACAAGGCCGGCTCCCGCCGGGACTCGCGCAGCAAGGCGTTCCGGCACTCCTTCCTGGTCGCGTACGCGGCGCGGATCCGCGAGCGGCTGACCGCCGCCACCGAGCGCGCGACCAGCGCCGCCGCGGCCGGCCGGCACCTGCGCGAGGACGGCACCGAGGAGCAGCTGCTGCCCGACGAGCGGCTGCTGCCCGCGCTCGCCGCCCGCTCCGAGGCGGTGGACGACGAGGTCGGCCGGCTGTTCCCCAAGCTGGTCTCGCAGCGGGTCCGGGTGAGCGACGGCGTGGGCTGGGCGGCCGGGCGCGCCGCCGCCGACCGCGCCGCGCTGCACGGGCGCGCCGGGCAGATCCGCCGGTAGACCTGATAGAACGTATCCCGCCATGAACCAAGGGGGATCGACGTGACGGAGTCGGCGGCCGAATCGGGATACCGCGACCGGGTGCGCGGGGCGCTGCTCGGCGGGGCCGTCGGCGATGCGCTGGGCTGGCCGGTGGAGTTCCAGCAGCTCCACCAGATCCAGCAGCGGTACGGGCCGGACGGCGTGACCGGGCTGCCGGCCGGTACCGGGCCGGTCGAAGTCACCGACGACACCCAGATGACCCTGTTCACCGCCGAGGGCCTGATCCGCGCGTTCGTCCGCGGCTGGACGGGCGGCGGCGGCTCGGTGCCGGAGGCCGTCCACGCCGCGTACCGGCGCTGGCTGCTGACCCAGCGCCAGGACTCGCCGGACACCGCGCCGCAGCCCCGCCCGTACGACGGCTGGCTGCTGACCAGGCCCTTCCTGTACGCGTCGCGGGCGCCCGGCAACGCCTGCATGAGCGGGGTGGCCGAGCACCCGGAGTTCGAGTCGCCGTCCGTGATCGGGCAGCCGGGGCCGATCAACCCGGAGTCCAAGGGCTGCGGCACGGTGATGCGCTCGGCACCGTTCGGGCTGGCCCGGCTGGGCGTCGAGCTGTCCTTCGGGCTGGCCGTGCAGTGCGCCCAGCTCACCCACGGGCACCCGACCGGCTACCTCTCGGCAGGCGCCTTCGCGGCACTGGTCGAGCGGCTCGCCAACGGGACCGAGCCGTGGGCGGCGGTCGGCGAGACCGTGGAGCAGATCCGCGAGCTGCCGGGGTCCAAGGAGACGGTGCAGGCGCTGGCCCGGGCCGTCCGGGTGGCCCAGGAGTCGCAGCCGACGGCGGAGTCCGTGGAGCGGGTCGGCCTCGGCTGGATCGCCGAGGAGTGCCTGGCCATCGCGGTGTACTCGCTGCTGGCGACCACCCTCGAACCCGACCCGGTGCGCAGCGCGCTGCTGCTGTCGGTGAACCACTCCGGGGACAGCGACTCCACCGGCGCGGTCTGCGGCAACCTGGTCGGCGCCGCGTACGGCGCCTCGGCGCTGCCCGCCGAGTGGGCGGGGGCGGTCGAGGGCCGGGCCGAACTGCTGCGGGTCGCGGATGACCTGCTGGTGCTGTTCGGCAGCCGCGACCCGGCCCACCCGGCGCTCGGCGGGCGCTACCCGGCCTGGTGACGCCCGGTCCTCCTCCGGCTGCTTCGCCTGCTTCGTCCGCTTCGCCTGCTTCGTCTGCGGGTCGGCTCAGGGCGCCTGCGGGTCGGCTCAGGGCGCCTGCGGGTCGGCTCAGGAGGCCTGCGGGTCGGTGACCTGGCCGAGGAACAGCGGCCGCCCGTCGGCGGTGTCGCGGATCAGGAACAGGAACGGCCGGTCGATGTGCAGTTGGACGGACTCCGGCGCGGCCGGCGCCGCCATCGCCGCCACCCCGGCGCCGCTGCCGGCCGCCGCGACCGTACCGTCCTCGTTCACCTCGACGGTGGCCTTCTGCACCACCGCGCCCAGGCCGAGCGGCTCCTTGGCGGTGATGCCGGTGAAGTCGGGCGCGTCGAAGGCCGCCTTGACGCCGAGTGAGCGCAGGGCGGGGACGAGGTCGTTGGCCGTGTCGAAGTGGAACCGCGGCAGGGTCAGGTCGACGGACCGCTCGCCGAGCCCGCCGAGGATCCGGTCGAGCTGGGCCTGGTCCAGGCCCTTGCTGAAGGCCGCGTACCCGCCCTGCGCGGGGACGATCAGATCCATCGCCAACCCACCTCCCACGTATGGGAGTTCGACGGCCTGCCAGGGTTCGCCGACGATGCCGCCGGAGCCCTCGGCGTACCGGAGGGTGCCGGTGCGGCTCATCGTGCTCACCGACGGGGTGGAGCCGTCCAGCCGGTGGAAGGGGCGCTCGGAGGTGTTCGCGGGCTTGAACCCGGAGGCCCACGCCGCCTTCAGGTAGAGCGCGTCGGTGAGTGCCAGCCGGGTGTCGGCGGTGATCTGCCGCGGGCCGAAGAGCTCCTTGATCCGCCCCTCGGTGGCCTTCTCCACCGCCGCGTTGATGCTCCCGCGGGCGCCGGCCGGGTCCCTGGCGAAGTCGACGGGGTGCACGCCGGTGTCGAAGGCGGCGGCGAGCGTGTCCAGGTACTCCGGGGCGACGGCCAGGCCCAGCTGCGTCCACAGGGCGTCGGAGCGGCGCAGGACGACCTGGTCGCCGCCGGCCCGGCTCCCGCGGTCCGGCGCGCCGACGGCGAGGGCGTACTGCCGCGGGTCGAGCCCGGTGTGCAGGGCCTTGGCCAGCTCCTCGGCGGTGGCACCGCGCGCCCCCGGCAGCAGCATCCCGAGCACGCTCGCCAGCCCGGCCGGCGAGACCACGACGTTGCGCCCCGCCCCGTCCGGCGTCGCGGTCAGCGCGTGCAGCAGGTCCAGCCCGAAGGCGCTGGTCCCGGCCGCCACCGCCGCCACCTGCCCCGGATCCACCGCCGCCCGGCTCCCCGACGCCGAGGCCCGCACCACCACGGGCCCCCCGCCCGCCGCACTCCCGCACCCGGCCAGCGCCGGGCCGACCGCCAACCCGGCGGCGAGGAGCAGCCCCACCCGACGGCGGGAACGGCGATGCCCTGCGGTGCTGCGCTTCGTCATGGCCCTTCGACGCACCACCCCCGAACCCGGTTCCACCCGGGCCCGGAACGCAGGTGTGGAGCTCAGTCCCAGAGCGCCCCGAGCGCGAGCAGCTCGTCCCGGTACTCGATCCGCTCCACCCACTCCTGCGGCCAGACCGACTCCCCGTGATGGGCCCCGGCGAAGGCGCCGGTCAGACAGGCCAGGGAGTCCGAGTCGCCGCTGGAGTAGGCGGCCCGGCGGACGGCGGACACCGGGTCGTCCGGCAGCAGCAGAAAGCAGAGCAGGCCGGTGGCGAAGGCCTCCTCGGCGACCCAGCCCTCACCGGTGGCCAGACACGGGTCCGCTTCGACGTCGGGCGCGGCGAGCGCGGCGTCCAACTGGTCGAGCACGGCCAGGCAGTCGTCCCAGCCGCGTGCGATGACGTCCTGCGGCGAGCGACCGTACCAGCGCGCGGAGAGGTCGCCGAGCCAGAACTCGTCGTACCGCTCGCGGCTCGCCAGCGCGTACGCCCGCAGCACCGCGGGCAGGCCGGCCGGCGGAACGCCCTCGGCGAGCTTGCGGATGGCGTACGCGGTGAGGTCACTGGCGGCGAGTGCGGTCGGGTGCCCGTGGGTGAGCGCGGACTGCAGCTGCGCGGCGCCCGCGAGCTGGCGGGCGTCGAGTTCGCGGATCAGTCCGACCGGAGCGACCCGCATGTTGGCGCCGCAGCCCTTGGAACCGACGTCGCTCGCCTGCTGCCAGCGGTACGCGGGGCGGCTCAGCCGCTCGCAGGCTCGCAGGCAGGTCATGCCGGGAGCACGGTTGTTCTGCGGGGAGCGCCACCAGTCGACGAACTCCTCGCGAACGGGCCGCTCCAGCCGTAGCGGGGTGAGCGGCCCGCGCTCCAGGGCAATGCTCAGACCACGGCCGAGGGCGAGGGTCATCTGGGTGTCGTCGGTGACCAGCGCCCTTGGGGGCAGCGGAAGTTGCCGCCAGTCCGGGTGGTCGTCGGCAATCATCTCTACCGTCTTGAACTCGGTCACCCGGCCGATCGCATCCCCGATCGCCAGCCCCAGCAGTGACCCCGTCGCCTTGCCCACAGCTCTCCCCCGTTCCTCGAACCGACCCCGACCTGGCCCCGACCTCGATCTAGACCTCGACCACCAGTTCCCTGAGGCCCCGGATCACGTAGCCCGGATTCCACTCGGGTTCGCGGGCCAGGCGCAGGCCGGGGGCGCGGCGCAGGAGGGCGCCGTAGGACTCGGTGAGTTCCAGTCTGGCGAGCGGGGCGCCGAGACAGAAGTGGATTCCGGCGCCGAAGGTGATGTGGGGGTTGTCGGTGCGGCCGAGGTCGAGGCGGTCGGGGTCGGTGAAGCGCTCGGGGTCGCGGTTGGCGGAGCCGAAGAGGAGGGCGACCTCGGAGCCGCGCGGGATGGTGACGCCGCGCAGCTCGATGTCCTCCAGGACCCACCGTTCGAACAGCTGCAGCGGGGTGTCCCAGCGCATCAGTTCCTCGATGGCGGTGGGCAGGAGCGCGTCGGTCGCGCCGCGCAGCCGGGCGAGTTCACCGGGGTTGCGGAACAGCGCCCACCAGCCGTTGCCGGTGGTGTTGACGGTCGCCTCGTGGCCGGCGTTGAGCAGCAGCACGCAGGTGGAGATCATCTCCTGCTCGCTGAGCGCGTCGGAGCCCTCCTGGGCCTGGATCAGCGCGCTGATCAGGTCGGTGCCGGGGGCGGTGCGGCGTTCGCGGATGAGGGCGCGCAGGTAGTCGGAGAACTCGGTGCTCGCGGTGACGGCCTTGCGGGCGGCCTCCTCGCTCGGGTTGAGCTCGTACATGCCGGTGATGTCGGCGGACCAGGGCCGCAGCAGGTGCCGGTCGCTCTCCGGCACGCCGAGCATCTCGGCGATCACGGCGACCGGCAGCGGCTCGGCGACGGCGGCTATCAGGTCGCCGCCGCCGGCCGCGAGCAGGCCGTCGACGAGTTCTCCGGCGAGCCGCTGGACGGTCGGCCGCAGGCCCTCGACCATGCGCGGGGTGAAGGCCTTGGAGACCAGCCGGCGGATCCGGGTGTGGTCGGGGGCCTCCAGGTCGAGCAGCCCGAAGTCGTTGAGGGTGTGGAAGGGCTCGTGCGCCGGGTCGGGTTCGGGCCGGCCGAACTCCTGGTGGCTGAAGCGGTGGGTGTAGGTGCGCCCGAGCCGCCGGTCGCGCAGGAGCGCGCTGACGTCCTCGTGCCGCGAGACGAGCCACTGCCCGGTCGGCTCGAAGTACGTCACCGGCGCGTGCTCGCGCAACTCGGCGTACGCGTCGTACGGGTGGGCCACGAACGCCGCCGACCAGGGGTCGAACTTCGCCGTCGTCGTCATCGCTCGATCACTCCAGGCCATGAGGGGGGAGCCGGAAGGATCATCGTACGCATGCGGTTCACCCGTTTTTAAGCCCCTTTCCTCAGGCCTCCCGGCGACCACCCGAAAATCCGGGTGCGCCGCGTCAACTCCCGCCGCAGACTGGGCCGGTCACCCCACCACTTGCCAAGGAGCCCCGTGCAGGGAGCAGTCAGCGTCTCGCCCGTCCAGATTCCCGAGTTGCTGCTCGGGCTGGCCACCGTCCGGCCGGTGTTCCTCTGGGGCGCGCCCGGGATCGGAAAGTCCTCGCTGGTAAGGGAGTTCGCCGAGTCGCTCGGCCTGGAGTGCGTGAGCCTGGTCGGTACCCAGCTCGCCCCGGAGGACCTGATCGGTGTCCCGCAGC
Source organism: Kitasatospora sp. NPDC059812 (assembly GCF_042732075.1). Classification (NCBI taxonomy): domain Bacteria; kingdom Bacillati; phylum Actinomycetota; class Actinomycetes; order Kitasatosporales; family Streptomycetaceae; genus Kitasatospora; species Kitasatospora sp. NPDC059812. The sequence goes on along the minus strand of NZ_JBHWIO010000009.1, from coordinate 5,828 downwards.
TGACCCCGGAGGGCCGTTCCCGGTTCTGCCCGCCCGAGCAGATCGCCCGCGATGAGCCGTACTGCCTGTTCCTGGACGAGCTCAACGCGGCGACCCCGGACGTCCAGAAGGCGTTCTACTCGCTGATCCTGGACCGCCGGATCGGCTCGTACGAGCTGCCGCCCGGCTCGATCGTGATCGGCGCCGGGAACCGCGCCACCGACGGCGCGCTCGCCCGACCGATGGCGTCCGCGCTGGTCAACCGCATGGTCCACGTGCACCTGCGGGCCAGCGCCGCGGACTGGCTGGGCTGGGCGGCCGGCGCCGGCATCCACCCCTGGGTCGTCGACTACGTCACCGACCGCCCCGACCACCTGTGGTCCGCCCCGCCGAAGACCGAGGAGCCGTTCTCCACCCCGCGCGCCTGGCACATGCTCTCCGACGCGCTGCACTCCTTCGGCCCCACCCTGGACGAGGAGACCCTCAAGGTGCTCGCGTACGGGCTGCTCACCCCGCAGCACGCGATCGCCTTCTGCGGCTACGCCAAGATCGTCCGCAACGCCTACGGCCTGGAGGCGATCCTCAAGGGCGACGCCCGCTGGCCGCACCGGCTGGAGGACCGCGACCTGCTCTACTACCTGGCCGACGCCTTCCGCGGCCGCCTCGTCAAGGAGCTTCCGGCCAGCAAGGAGCACGCCTCGGGGACGCAGCGGCAGACCGCCTTCCGGGCCAAGTCGCTGCTGGTGCAGCTGGCCGAGATCTCGGTGGAGGTCGCCCAGACGGTGATCGCCGACGGCGCGGACGGCAATCCGGTGCTGCCCTCCTGGTTCCTGATCGAGGCGGCCCGGGACATGCCCCGGCTGGTCGAGGCCCGCCGGTGAGCCCTTCCGTCCAGAAGGGTGCGAAGAAGCCGGACCCGGGCGCGGAGGTCTTCGCCGAGGGGGTCCGGCTGCTGCGCCAGAACCCGGCCTTCGACGCCGTGCCCGCCGATTTCTGCCGCCGGGACGACTGCGGGCTGGCCCCGACCGGCGGCTGGGCGGTGGTCGACTCCGACGGCACCGTGCACGTCAACCCGCGCCGCCGGGCCGAGCCGGACGAGTGGGCCTGGGTGCTGGCGCACTGCCTGCTGCACCTGGGCTTCGGCCACGTCCCGGCCGCCAAGGGTGTCCGGGTCCAGCCCGACGCCTACGAGGAGGCGGCCCGCTGCGCGGTGGTGAACCGTTTCCTCGCGACCTTCCCCGTCGGCCGCCCCCCGGTCGCCCTCCCGCAGGAGTACCCGGGCGGCGACGAGGAGGAGCTGGCCGCCCGCTGGCGCCGCGACGGCCTGCCGCCCGCCGTCACCGCCGGGACGGCCGGCACCGCCGACCACGACCAGCTGCTGGTCGAGTGGCAGGACTACGGCCACACCCCGAAGGACTGGTCGGCGGCCTTCGCCGCCGCCCTCACCCGCACCATGTCCGCCGCGATGGACCGGGCCGGCGGCCGTTTCGACCGGGAGACCGGCGAACGCCTGCCCGTACGGCCGTGGACCAGGGCGCTCGGCTGGTTCGTCTCCTCCTACCCGCTGCTCGGCGGCATCGCGGCCGGCCTCACCGTCGTCGCCGACGCCGAACTGGCCCGCGCCCACGGCATCTCCATCGCCGCCGTCAACGCCGAGGCCGGCGAGGTCTACATCAACCCGCTGCGCCAGCAGACCGACGAGGAGTGGCGGTTCATCCTCGGCCACGAGATGCTGCACGCCGCCCTGCGGCACGGCGAGCGCCGCGGCGGCCGGGACCCGTTCCTCTTCAACGTCGCCGCCGACTACGTCATCAACGGCTGGCTGCTGGAGATGGGCGTCGGCGACATGCCGGAAGGCCTGCTGCACGACCCGCAGCTGAAGGGGCTGTCGGCCGAGGAGGTGTACGACCGGATCGTCCGCGACGAGCGCCGGATCCGCCGGCTCGCCACTCTGGCCGGCAAGAACCGCCCGGACATCCTCGGCGCACCGCTGGACCGCGGCCCGCGCGACTACGTGGACCTCGACGACTTCTACCGCCGCGGTCTCCAGCAGGGCTTCGAGCTGCACCAGCGCGACCGCGGGCTGCTGCCCGCCGGACTGGTCGAGGAGATCCGCGCCCTCGCCCACCCGCCGCTGCCCTGGGACGCCCGGCTGGCCCGCTGGTTCGACGAGTTCGTGCCCCGTCCGGAGCCGGTCCGCAGCTACTCCCGCCCGGCCCGTCGGCAGTCCGCCACCCCGGACATCCCCCGGGCCGGCCGCTACCACCCGCCGGAGGAGGTGCCGCGCTGCACCTTCGGCGTCGTCCTGGACACCTCCGGCTCGATGAACCGGGTCCTGCTCGGCAAGGCGCTCGGCGCGATCGCCTCGTACGCGGCCGCCCGGGACGTGCCCGCGGCCCGGGTGGTGCACTGCGACGCCGCGCCGCACGACGCTGGGTACGTCCCGGTCGGCGAGATCGCCGGCCGGGTCCGGGTGCGCGGGCGCGGCGGCACCGAGCTGCAGCCGGGCGTCGACCTGCTGGAGCGGGCCGAGGACTTCCCGCGCGGGGCGCCCGTGCTGGTGATCACCGATGGCGCGTGCGACGTGCTGCGGGTACGCCGCGAGCACGCCTTCCTGGTCCCCCGGGGCGCCGGGCTGCCGTTCACCCCGCGCGGACCGGTGTTCCGGATGAGCTGACGGGCGCCCGCCCCTCCCCTGCGGGAGCGGCCGCCCGTCCGTACCGCCCAGCCAGACCAGCACCGGGCGGACCAGCACCGGTCAGACCAGCACCGGTCAGACCAGTACCGGTCAGACCAGTGCCGGGCGGGGCCCGGCGGCGCGGCGGGCCAGCGGGGCCAGCGCCGCCAGGTAGCAGACCGCGGCCACCGGGATCAGCGCCAGGTCGGCCCCCGAGGCAGCGGTGCCGACCAGCATCAGCACCGGGCTCCACCAGGGCAGCGTCCGGGCCGCACCCACCGCGGCGGCGACCAGCAGGGCCAGCAGGCCGACGTAGAACAGCAGCGGGCCGATCTGGTAGACCGCCGGCAGCACCCCGGGGACGCCCTGGACGCGGTCGAACATCCGCGACTGCCCGGCCTTGTCCACCGCCGCCAGGCCGACGTACAGATCGATCCCGATCTGCACCAGCGAGGCCGCCAGGCCGGCGAACGCCGTCCCGAGCGCGGCACCGGCCGCGAGCCGCCCGGCCGTGGTGCCGCGCGGGGCGAGCAGCCCGCGCAGGGCGAGCAGGACCGGGGCGAACAGCAGCAGCCCGGCGAACATCGCGGTGTGGCCGGCCGTCCAGCCGAGGCCGGGTTCCCGGGAGCCCGGGATCAGCCGGATCCCCCCGTAGAGGGCCATCAGGGCGGGGGCGCCGACGACGGCGTAGGCGGTGCGGCGGTTCTCCTGCGGGGTGTTCATCCGACGATCTCCTGTGGTGATCCGCGGCCCCGGCAGGTAGCTGGTGGCCCGTGGTCCGTTCCGACACCACAGATGCTGTCCGCCGCACCCCTCGTCGCGGATCGCCCGCACCGGCGAACCCGCCGCCTCCCCCGCACGGGGGAGCCCCGACCAGGGGCCCCGCGCCCGGCGTGATCCGCAAGAGAGCCCCTACGCCTCCCCCGCCACCACCGCGCCGGCCTCGTACGCGAACACCACCGCGTGCACCCGGTCCCGCAGCCCCAGCTTGCTCAGCACATTGCTGACGTGCGTCTTCACCGTGTGCTCGCTGACCACCAGCTCGGCCGCGATCTCCGCGTTGGAGAGCCCGCGCGCCAGCAGCCGCAGGGTCTCCTGCTCACGCAGGGTGAGCTGCTCCAGCAGCTTGGACGGCGGTCGCAGCGCCCGCTCGGGCGAGCCCGGGCGGCGGGCGGCGAACTCGCCGATCAGCCGCCTGGTCACCGAGGGCGCGAGCAGCGCCTCCCCGGAGGCCACCATCCGCACCCCGTGCGCCAGGTCGTCCCGCCGGACGTCCTTGAGCAGGAAGCCGCTGGCGCCCGCGTACAGCGCGTCGAAGACGTAGTCGTCGGCGTCGAAGGTGGTCAGCATGATCACCTTGGTGGACGGGAACTCGGCGCAGACCCGGCGGGCCGCCTCCAGCCCGTCCATGACCGGCATCCGGACGTCCAGCAGCAGGACGTCCGGGCCGTGGGCGCGGACCGCCTCGACCGCCTCGGCGCCGTCGCAGGCCTCGGCCACCACCTCGATGTCGGGCTGCGCGTCCAGGATCATCCCGAACCCCGCCCGCACCAGCTCCTGGTCGTCCGCGACGACCACCCGAATCGGCTTCATCCGCCCGCCTTCTCCACCAAGCCCGCCACCCCCAACGGCAGCCGGGCACTCACCAGGAAGCCCTTGCCCTCCGGTCCGGGTCCGGCCTCGGCCCGCCCGCCGCAGGCCGCCGCCCGCTCCCGGATGCCGACCAGCCCGCGGCCGCCGGACCAGCCGTTCACCACGCCGCCGACGGTCACCGGCAGCCCGCGCCCGTTGTCGGACACCACGACCTCCAGGGTGTCCCCGGACCGCCGCACCCGGACCGCCACCCGGTCGGCGCCGGAGTGCTTGACCGTGTTGGTCAGCGCCTCCTGCACGATCCGGTACGCCGCGGCCTGGAGGTCGGCGGGCACCGCGCCCAGCCCGTCGGCCAGTTCGAGCTCCACCGCCGGTCCGGCCCGGCGCACCCGCTCGGCCACGTCGGCGAGTTCGGCCAGCCGGGGCTGCGGGGCCAGCTCAGGACCGGCCCCCTCCTCCTTCAGCACTCCGAGGACGCGCCGCAGTTGGACCATCGCGTCGCGGCCCGCGTCGGCGATGGTGTCGAAGGCGCGGATCGCCCGGTCCGGGTTGGCGTGCACCACCAGCGGCCCGGCCTCGGCCTGGATGATCATCAGCGAGACGGCGTGCGCCAGGATGTCGTGCATCTCCCGGGCGATCCGGGCCCGCTCCTCCACCACCGCGCGGCCCGCCTCACTGGCCGCCCGTTCCCCGGCCTCGCGGGCCCGCTCGGCCTCCAGCCGGGCCAGCCGCCGCTGGGCGCGCACCAGCGAGCCGAAGACGAACGAGCCGACCGAGGTGAGCAGGCTGAACAGCATGCCGTTGGGCGAGTGGGTGCCGATCACGTTGGCGACCACCACCACCGCCAGTACCGTCCAGCGCTGCCGGTCCGGGGAGCGCTCCGCCACCGTGTAGATGCCGATCACACCGGCCAGCGGCACCTGCGGACTCGCCGAGTGCGCCACCACGGACAGCGTCATGAAGGCCACGCTGCCCGCCGCCAGCGCGGCCAGCGGCGCCCGGCGCCGCCAGGGCAGCGACAGCGAGGTGGACACCGCCACCAGGTAGACCCACCACGGCCAGGCCCTGTCGTCGTTGCCGACCGCCCAGACCGAGATCCCGGCCGATGCCACGGCCAGCAGCGAGTCCAGCACGTACGGACTCAGCCCGGCCGACCAGCTCCGCCAGCGCGCCGCTCGCACCACCGCAGCCCCTCCCCCGTGTCCGGGGGCGCCGCCCCCGCGGAGAAGATCATGCCCTACCGGCAGGACCTCCGGAACGGCCCGGTCAGACACCGTCGACCGACACCCCGCCGGCGCCCGAACGCACCGCCTCCGTGATCGCCACCGCGCCCAGTACCCGCTTCATGCCCGGCCCCCTTCGAAAGCCCCGTCGTCCCGACACGCGAAGCCTCCCCCGGCCGCCTCCTCCCCCGCCTCCCTCACCAGAGCGGTTCCGGCCCCTCCCCCGCACGAGGGAGGGGCCGCTCCCGGGGACGACTCCCGGGAACGACGAAGGGCCCGGAGGCTTGATGCCTCCGGGCCCTTCGTTGCTACTGAGTAGCGGGGACAGGATTTGAACCTGCGACCTCTGGGTTATG
>NZ_JBHWIO010000008.1:152393-163324 GCF_042732075.1 Kitasatospora sp. NPDC059812 | reverse complement strand
GGCTCCCAGTAGACGACTGGGTTGATAGGCCGGATATGGAAGCCCTGTGAGGGGTGGAGTTGACCGGTACTAATAGGCCGAGGGCTTGTCCTCAGTTGCTCGCGTCCACTGTGTTGTTCTGAAACAACGACCCCAACCCGTTTGGCTACGGGGTTGGTGCGGTTGACAGTTTCATAGTGTTTCGGTGGTCATAGCGTGAGGGAAACGCCCGGTTACATTCCGAACCCGGAAGCTAAGCCTTACAGCGCCGATGGTACTGCAGGGGGGACCCTGTGGGAGAGTAGGACGCCGCCGAACAATTATTCCGAAAAGACCCCCTCCCTTCTGGGAGGGGGTCTTTTTGCATTTCCCGGAGACAGGGCAGAAGGCTTTCAAGCCGGCCCGGCCGAGGGGGCGGGCGCCGTCAATATGTCGCTAAAACCGCATGATCAGTCCACTGATCAGCGGAAAATCGCCGCTCACGCCGTAGTCTCGAAGGGAAGGGGAACAGGTGTCCGGGGGTGGCCCCGGGGCAGAGCCGGATCAAGAATGGTGCTCATGGGACGAGGCAGGCTGCGCATCTACCTTGGGGCGGCCCCCGGGGTCGGCAAGACGTACGCCATGCTCGCCGAGGCGCACCGGCGACAGCAGCGTGGCACGGACGTCGTGGTGGCGTTCGTGGAGGATCACGGCCGGCGGCTCACCGCGGAGCTCGTCGACGGGCTGGAGGTCGTGCCGCGCCGGCAGCTGGTGCACCGGGAGGCCGCGTTCACCGAGATGGACGTGGACGCCGTCCTCGCCCGCCGCCCGCAGGTGGCGCTGGTGGACGAGCTGCCGCACACCAACATCCCCGGCTGCCGCAACGCCAAGCGCTGGCAGGACGTCGAGGAGCTGCTGGCAGCCGGGATCGACGTGATCTCCACCGTCAACATCCAGCACCTGGAGTCGCTCGGCGACGCCGTCGAGGGCATCACGGGGGTGCGCCAGCGCGAGACCGTGCCGGACGCGGTGGTGCGCCGGGCCGACCAGATCGAGCTGGTCGACATGTCGCCGCAGGCGCTGCGGCGGCGACTGGCGCACGGAAACGTGTACGCGCCGGAGAAGATAGACGCGGCCCTGGCCAACTACTTCCGCCCGGGCAACCTGACCGCGCTGCGCGAGCTGGCGCTGTTGTGGACCGCGGACCGGGTCGACGAGTACCTGCAGAAGTACCGGGCCGAGCAGGGCATCGAGGGCACCTGGCAGGCCCGGGAGCGGATCGTGGTGGGCCTGACCGGCGGCCCCGAGGGGGCGACGCTGATCCGGCGGGCGGCCCGGATCGCGGCCCGTGTCTCCGGCGGTGAACTCCTCGCCGTCCACATCTCCCGCTCGGACGGGCTCTCGGGCACCGGCTCCCCGCAGACGCTGATCGAGCAGCGGGCCCTGGTGGAGAGCCTCGGCGGCTCCTTCCACGCCGTCCTCGGCGACGACCCGGCCGCCGGGCTGCTGGACTTCGCCCGGGGCGTGAACGCGACCCAGATCGTGCTGGGCACCAGCCGCCGGCCGGCCTGGCAGTACCTCTACGGGCCTGGCGTCGGCACCACGGTGACCCGGGAGGCCGGCGACATCGACATCCACATGGTCACCCACGAGCACGCCGGGCACGGACGCGGGCGGGTGCCGGTGCGCCGGATCACCGACCTGGGCCGCTCCCGCACCATCGCGGGCTGGCTGATCGGGCTGGCGGGTCCGCCGGTGCTGGCGCTGGTGCTGACCGCGATCGGCGGGCTGGGCCTGTCCACCGACATGCTGCTGTTCCTGTCGCTGACGGTGTGCGCGGCGCTGGTCGGCGGGCTGCTGCCGGCGATCGGGTCGGCGCTGGTCGCCTCGTCGGTGCTGAACTACTACTTCACGCCGCCGATCCACACCTTCACGATCAACGAGCCGCAGAACATCATGGCGGTGGCGATATTCACCGTGGTCGGCATCTCGGTCGCCTCCGTGGTCGACCTAGCGGCCCGGCGCACCCACCAGGCGGCCCGCAGCCAGACGGAGGCGCAGACGCTCAGCGCGCTGGCCGGTACCGTGCTGCGCGGCGCGCCGAACGGGGACGGGGTGCTGACCGCGCTGATGGAGCAGGTCCGGGAGACCTTCGGGCAGGAGAGCGCCGCGCTGCTGGAGCGTCCGGAGCCGCTCGGCGCCTGGGTGCCGGTCGCCACCGCCGGGCCGCGCCCGCCGGAGCGGCCGGAGGAGGCCGACGTGGACGTGCCGGTCGGCGACAGCCTGGCGCTGGTGCTGCGCGGCCGGGTGCTGCCGGGGGCGGACCGGCGCCTGCTCGGGGCGTTCGCCGCGCAGGCGGCCGTGGTGCTGGAGCGCCGCCGGCTGGCCCGGGAGGCCGCGGCGGCGCGCCGGGAGGCGGAGGGCAACCGGATCCGCACCGCCCTGCTGGCGGCGGTCTCGCACGACCTGCGCACCCCGCTGGCGGGGATCAAGGCGTCCGTCACCTCGTTGCGGGCGGCCGACGTCGAGTGGGCGCCGGAGGACGAGGCGGAGCTGCTGGCCGGCATCGAGGCCGGGGCCGACCGGCTCGACCACCTGATCAACAACCTGCTGGACATGAGCCGGTTGCAGACCGGCACCGTCACCCCGCTGATCCAGGAGACCGACCTGGACGAGGTGGTGCCGTTCGCCCTCGGCGGGGTGCCGCCCGAGTCGGTGCGCCTCGACGTCCCGGAGACGCTGCCGATGATCCGGGCCGACGGCGGCCTGCTGGAGCGTTCGCTGGCCAACCTGGTCGAGAACGCCGTCAAGTACAGCCCGGACGGCGTCAAGGTGCTGGTCAAGGCCGACGCGCTGCGTCAGCCGGGCGGTTCCGCGCGGGTCGAGCTGCGGATCGTGGACCGCGGCCCGGGTGTGCCCGAGGACGCCAAGGAGCGGATCTTCGCGCCGTTCCAGCGCTACGGGGACGCGCCGCGCGGCGCCGGGGTGGGGCTCGGGCTCGCGGTGGCGCGCGGCTTCGTCGAGGCGATGGACGGTACCGTCACCGCCGAGGACACCCCTGGTGGCGGCCTCACCATGGTCGTCAGCCTGCCCGCGGCCGAGCGGCCGCCGGAACCGGGGGAGGCGGCCGGTGACGGGCACGACCCGCTGTCGCGGCTGATCACGTGACAGCCGGTGGCCTGCCGCTCCGGCCTGTCGTTCCTCGCTTCCGCAATCCGTATGTTCAGTAAGTCCCACAGTCCGTAAGTCCGACAGCCCTGAAAGGCGGAGCCCGTAAATGACCCGGGTCCTCGTCGTGGACGACGAACCGCAGATCGTCCGCGCGCTGGTGATCAACCTCAAGGCCCGCAAGTACGAGGTCGACGCGGCCCATGACGGCGCGAGCGCCCTGGAACTGGCCGCCGCCCGCCATCCCGACGTCGTCGTCCTCGACCTGGGCCTGCCCGACATGGACGGCGTCGAGGTGATCCGCGGCCTGCGCGGCTGGACCCGGGTGCCGATCATCGTGCTGTCGGCCCGGCACGCCTCCGACGAGAAGGTCGAGGCCCTGGACGCCGGCGCCGACGACTACGTCACCAAGCCGTTCGGCATGGACGAGCTGCTCGCCCGGATGCGCGCCGCCGTGCGCCGCGCCGAGCCGGTCGCGGGCGAGGACGACTCGCTGGTCGTCACCGAGAGCTTCACCGTCGACCTCGCCGCCAAGAAGGTCAACCGGGACGGCGCCGACGTCCGCCTCACCCCGACCGAGTGGCACCTGCTGGAGGTGCTGGTCCGCAACGCCGGCCGGCTGGTCAGCCAGACCCAGCTGCTCCAGGAGGTGTGGGGCCCCGCCTACCGCACCGAGACCAACTACCTGCGGGTCTACCTCGCCCAACTGCGCCGCAAGCTGGAGCGCGACCCCTCGCACCCGCGCCACTTCATCACCGAACCGGGCATGGGCTACCGCTTCGAGAGCTGACCCCGGGGCGCCCCCGGTGGCCGTACGGCCTGCCGCCGGGGGCGCGGAAACCGGTACCCTTCCGACATGAGTGGTGACAACAGCAGCGACCAGCCGCAGGGGCGCTTCCGCCGCATGCTCAGCCGGCTGACCTCCTCGGCCGAGGAGCTGCAGGCCGAGGAGCTGCGCCAGGAGAGCGCGGCGGAGTCGGGCTGCACGCCGATCGCCGGCTGCGCGGACCGCGAGCTGGTCACCGTGGCGGGCACGCTGCGCACGGTGACGCTCCGCCCGCGGGCCGGGGTGCCGGCCCTGGAGGCCGAACTCTTCGACGGCACCGAGGCGCTGGACGTGGTCTGGCTCGGCCGCCGCTCGATCGCGGGCATAGAGCCGGGCCGCCGGCTCGTCGCCAGCGGCCGGATCAGCCACGCACGCGGGCGCCGCGTGCTGTTCAACCCCCGCTATGAGCTGCGTCCGGTCGGACACGGGAGCGAATGAGCGTGAGCAACCAGCCCGGCGGCGAGTCCGCCGCCCAGCTTGACCTGGCCGCGAACCACCACGCGCCGCCCGGCCCGCACGGACCCGGGGCCGCGGCCGACGCGGCCGTCCGCGAGGCCGTCGTCGCCAAGGAGGCCGCCGACAGCGCGGCCGAGGAGGCCGCCCGCAAGGCCGCCGCCTCCAAGGAAGCGGCCGACACCATTCTGCAGGCCTTCGGCGGCGTGCGCGGCATGATCGACATGACGCTGCCCGGCCTGGTCTTCATCGTCACCTTCAACATCACCCACCAGGTCAGCTCCGCCGCCTGGGCCGCGCTGGGCCTGTGCGCGGTGTTCGTGGTGACCAGGCTGGCCCGGCGGGAGACCGTCCAGCACGCCTTCAGCGGGGTGTTCGGCGTCGCCCTCGGCGCCTGGATCTCGATGAAGAGCGGCCGCGCCGAGGACTTCTACCTGCCCGGCCTGCTGTGGAACGTCGGCTACAGCATCGCCCTGGCGGTCTCCGCCCTGGTGCGCTGGCCGATGATCGGCGTGATGCTCGGCCCGGTCACCGGCGAGATGTTCACCTGGCGCAAGGAGAACCCGGGCCGGTTCGCCGCCTACACCAAGGCGACCTGGGCCTGGGTGGTGATCATGGGCCTCAAGCCGGTGATCCTCTTCCCGCTGTACTTCACCCACAACGTCAACCTGCTCGGCTGGCTCAAGGTCGCCCTCGGCATCCCGCCGATGCTGCTGGCGATGTACGTCACCTGGCAGATCCTGCTCAAGGCGCCGCCGCCGATCAAGGCGCAGTTCGACGACGACGAGGAGCCGGCCCGCTAGGCCCTGTCCGGCCGGAGCCCCGGCTCGCCGGCCCGCACGCGACGGGCGAGGGCCCGCACCCCTGGTGGGTGCGGGCCCTCGCCCGTGTCCGGTCCGCGCTTTCGGCCCTACTGGGCGCCGGAGGACGCCGACAGCAGGTCCTCCAGCTCCTCCTCGCGCTCCTGCGCGGCCACGAAGAGCAGCTCGTCGCCGCCCTCCAGGGTGTCGTCCTTGCCCGGCACCAGCACCCGGCCCTCGCGGATGATCGTCACCAGCGCGGTGTCCTGCGGCCAGGCCACGTCGCCCACCCGGGTGCCGACCAGCTCGGTGTCGGCGGCCAGGGTCAGCTCGACCAGGTTGGCGTTGCCCTGGCTGAAGCGCATCAGCCGGACCAGGTCGCCGACGCTGACCGCCTCCTCGACCAGGGCGGACATCAGACGCGGGGTGGACACGGCCACGTCCACGCCCCAGGACTCGTTGAAGAGCCACTCGTTCTTCGGGTTGTTCACCCGGGCGACCACCCGCGGCACCGCGTACTCGGTCTTGGCGAGCAGCGAGACGACCAGGTTCACCTTGTCGTCGCCGGTCGCGGCGATCACCACGTGGCAGCGCTGCAGCGCCGCCTCGTCCAGCGAGGTGATCTCGCAGGCGTCGGCCAGCAGCCACTCCGCCATGGGCACCCGCTCCACCGAGATGGAGTTGGGGTTCTTGTCTATCAGCAGGACCTCGTGCCCGTTCTCCAGCAGCTCGCCCGCGATCGAGCGACCCACGGCACCGGCCCCGGCAATGGCGACCCGCATCAGTGACCCTCCTCCTTCGGCCCCTGCGCGAACGCGGCCTCGACCGCCGTCAGGTCGCCCCGGCGCAGCATCACGTGCACCAGGTCGCCTTCCTGCACCACCATCTGGGGCGAGGGCAGCACGCCCTCGCCGAGCCGGGTGACGAACGCCACCCGGGCGCCGGAGGACTCCTCCAGCACGCCGATGCGGTGGCCGACCCAGCCCGGGGCGTAGGCGACCTCGGCCAGCTGGACGCCGCCGCTCGGGTCCTGCCACAGCGGCTCGGCGCCGCTCGGCAGCAGCCGGCGCAGCATCTGGTCGGCGGTCCACCGGACCGTCGCCACGGTCGGGATGCCCAGGCGCTGGTAGACCTCGGCGCGGCGGGGGTCGTAGATCCGGGCCGCGACGTTCTCCACGCCGAAGTTCTCCCGGGCCACCCGCGCGGCGATGATGTTGGAGTTGTCGCCGCTGGAGACCGCGGCGAACGCGCCGGCCTCCTCGATGCCCGCCTCGCGCAGGGTGTCCTGGTCGAAGCCGACGCCGGTCACCCGGCGCCCGTTGAACCCGGCGCCCAGCCGACGGAACGCGGTCGGGTCCTGGTCGACCACGGCCACCGAGTGGCCCTGTTTCTCCAGGGCTCTGGCGAGGGCCGAGCCCACGCGGCCGCAGCCCATGATGACGATGTGCACCGGCGCTACCTCACCCGTCCCGTAGGGTTCTTGACCTGCGCAAACACCGTTCATCTCCCTTTCCCGCCCGGCTTCCCTGGGCGAGCGTTCTCGTGGGGCGCCGACTCACAACCTGAGTGTTGCCCGCCGACTCGTATCCGACACGCTAGCCGGTCCATAGAACGCAGTCGCGACGAAGGGGGGGACAAACGGCGGAGCCCGGCCCGGGAAGCCCCTACGATTCCTTAACGTGCCTATGCCGACTGACCTACCGAAACGCATCCTGATCGGGCGCGCCCTGCGCAGCGACAAATTGGGCGAAACACTTCTGCCCAAGCGGATCGCGCTGCCCGTCTTCGCCTCGGACGCGCTCTCCTCGGTCGCGTACGCCCCCGAGGAAATCCTGCTGACGCTCTCCGTGGCGGGTGCCTCGGCGATCCACTTCTCCTGGCAGATCGGCGTCGTCGTCGCGATCGTGATGCTCGCGGTGGTCGCCTCCTACCGGCAGAACGTGCACGCCTACCCGAGCGGCGGCGGCGACTACGAGGTCGCGACCGTCAACCACGGGCCCAAGTCGGGACTCGTCGTCGCCAGCGCCCTGATGGTCGACTACGTGCTCACGGTGGCCGTCTCGACGACCTCGGGCGTCGCCAACGTCGTCTCCGCCGTCCCCGCGCTGCGCGGCCATGAACTGACCCTGTCGGTCATCGTCGTGGTGGTGCTGATGGGCATGAACCTGCGCGGCGTCCGCGAATCCGGCACCGCCTTCGCCGTCCCGACGTACGCGTTCATGATCGGCGTCATCGGTATGGTCGGCTACGGCTTCGTCCGGCACTTCCTGCTCGGCCAGGACATGCCCGCCGAGAGCTCCGGATTCCACCTCGCCGCCATCCCCGGCAACGAATCGCTGGCCGGGTTCGCCATGGTGTTCCTGCTGCTCAAGTCGTTCTCCTCCGGCTGTGCCGCGCTCACCGGCGTGGAGGCCATCTCCAACGGCGTGCCGGCCTTCCGCAAGCCCAAGAGCAAGAACGCCGCCACCACCCTGCTGATGATGGCCAGCATCGCCGTGGTGATGTTCATGGGCATCATCTGGCTGGCCCGCCTCACCGGCGTGCAGATGGCCGAGAACCCGGCCGAGCAGCTCGTCGGCTCCTCGCCCGGCTACCACCAGAAGACCGCGCTCGCCCAGATCAGCGAAGCCGTCTTCAACAACTTCACGCCCGGCTTCTACTTCGTCGCCGCCGTCACCGGCCTGATCCTGGTGCTCGCCGCGAACACCGCCTTCAACGGCTTCCCGGTGCTCGGCTCGATCCTCGCCCAGGACCGCTACCTGCCGCGCCAGCTGCACACCCGCGGCGACCGGCTGGCCTTCTCCAACGGCATCATCCTGCTGGCGATCGCCGCGATCCTGTTCGTCATCGCCTTCGACGCGGACCCCAACCGGCTGATCCAGCTCTACATCGTCGGCGTCTTCGTCTCCTTCAACATGAGCCAGTCCGGCATGATCCGGCACTGGACCCGGCTGCTGCGCACCGAGACCGACCCGGCCAAGCGCCGCCACATGCAGCGCAGCCGGGCGATCAACACCTTCGGCCTGGTGATGACCATGGCCGTGCTGATCGTCGTCCTGGTCACCAAGATCAGCCACGCCTGGATCGCGATCGCCGCGATGGTCGTGCTCTTCGTGATGATGAAGGGCATCCGCCGCCACTACGACCGGGTCTCCGAGGAGCTCACCGCCGCCGAGGAGCCGGACGACGTGGTGCTGCCCACCCGGGTGCACGCCATCGTGCTGGTCTCCAAGCTGCACAAGCCCGCGCTGCGCGCCCTCGCCTACGCCAGGCTCGCCCGCGCCCACACCCTGGAGGCCGTCACCGTCAACGTCGACCCGGCCGACACGGCGGCGCTGCGCCGGGAATGGGACGAGCGCGGCATCGAGGTGCCGCTCAAGGTGCTGGACTCGCCGTTCCGCGAGATCACCGGGCCCGTCCTCGACTACGTGAAGAACCTGCGCCGCAGCAGCCCGCGTGAGGTGGTGTCGGTCTACATCCCCGAGTACGTGGTCGGCCACTGGTACGAGCACCTGCTGCACAACCAGAGCGCGCTGCGGCTCAAGGGACGGCTGCTGTTCAAGCCCGGGGTGATGGTCACCTCGGTGCCGTGGCAGCTGGAGTCCTCCGAGCGGCGCAAACCGCAGAAGGCCTGGTCGGCGCCGGGTGCCGTCCGGCGTGGCGAGCCTCGGGCGCCGAAGGCCGTAAAGTCGAAGGTCCCCGTTATGCCAGACGCCACCGCTGACAGCAGCAAGGACTCCGCCCAGTGACCCGCAACACCCCGTCCCGCTCCTCCGGATCCTCGGGCAAGGGCGCCCGCAAGGGCGCCGCCGCCCCCGGCAAGGTCGCCCGGCCGCGCTGGGGCAAGCCCGTGCGCCCGGCCGCCACCGACCGCGACGGCTTCACCGCGCAGACCGCGCCGCTCGCGCCGGGCGAGCCTGCTCCCGCGCGTCCGGCGGAAGCCGACACGGGGAAGCCGAAGGCCGACCGTACGCAGAAGACCGACCGTACGCAGAAGACCGACCGTGCGCCGAAGACCGAGCGCACGCAGAAGGGCGAGCGCTCCAAGGACGGTGCGCCGAAGGGCGACCGCGCGCAGGGATCCCGCGCGCAGGCGTCCCGCACGCCGGGGGAGCGGCCGCGCAAGCAGGCGGTGCGGCCGCCGAAGGCGCTGCGCACCGCGCCGCGGGCCGCGCGGCCCGAGACGCCGACCGGCGATCCGCTGGCCGGCCAGCGCTACGAGGTCGAGGTCGGCCCGGTCGCGCACGGCGGCGGGCACTGCGTGGCCCGGCACGAGGGCCGGGTGCTGTTCGTCCGGCACGCGCTGCCTGGCGAGAAGGTGGTCGCACTGGTCACCGAGGGCACCTCCACCTCCCGGTTCCTGCGGGCCGACGCGGTCGAGATCCTGGAGCCCGCCAAGGAGCGGATCGCGCCGCCGTGCCCGTTCTCCGGGCCCGGCAAGTGCGGCGGCTGCGACTGGCAGCACGTCACCCCGGGCGGGCAGCGCAAGCTCAAGGGGCAGGTGCTGACCGAGCAGCTGGCCAAGCTGGCCGGGCTCACCCCGGCCGAGGCGGGCTGGGACGGCAGCGTCGAGCCGGTCGGCGGCAAGCTGCCGGCCGGGCAGGTGCCGACCTGGCGCACCCGCGTGCAGTACGCCGTGGACCAGGAGACCGGGAAGGTCGGCCTGCGCAAGCACCGCTCGCACGACGTGCAGCCGGTGGACCGCTGCCTGATCGCCGCCGAGGGCGTCACCGAACTCGGCATCGAGGCCCGCGACTGGCCGGGCATCGCCTCGGTCGAGGTGATCGCCGCGAGCGGCTCCTCGGACCGCCAGGTGGTGCTCACCCCGCGTCCCGGCGCCCAGCTGCCGCTGGTCGAGCTGGACAAGCCGGTGTCGATCGCCCGGGTGGACGACCAGGGCGACATCCACCGCGTGCACGGCCGCAGCTTCGTGCGCGAGCGGGCGACCGGGCGGACCTGGCGGGTCAGCAACGGCGGCTTCTGGCAGATCCACCCCGAGGCGCCGGACACCCTGGTCGGCGCCGTCCTGGACGGCCTGGACCCGCAGTGGGGCGAGAACGCGCTCGACCTGTACTGCGGCGTCGGCCTGTTCGCGGGCGCGCTGGCCGACCGGGTCGGCGAGGAGGGTGCGGTGCTCGGCATCGAGTCCTCCAAGCAGGCCGTGGCCGACGCCCGGCACAACCTGGCCGCGCTGGACAACGTGCGGATCGAGTGCGACCGCGTCGAGACGCTGCTGCCGCGCACCGGCATCACCGCCACCGACCTGATCGTCCTGGACCCGCCGCGCTCGGGCGCCGGGCGCGAGACCGTCGCGCACCTGGTCGGCCTGGAGGCGCGCCGGATCGCGTACGTCGCCTGCGACCCGGCGGCGCTCGCCCGGGACCTGGCGTTCTTCCGCGAGGGCGGCTACCGGCCGGTCTCGCTGCGGGCCTTCGACCTGTTCCCGATGACGCACCACTTCGAGTGCGTGACGATCCTGGAGCCGATCGGGAAGTGACCCGGCGGCCCTCCGGGGTGCTGACTGACGGGCTCTGACCGCGTTCGAGGCGGTTCGGGGCGGTCAGAGGCAGTCCGGGGGAGTTCGGGGGAGTTCGTCGGAGGAGACGGCAGAGGAGGGGGGGGCCCCGCGGCCCGGGGGGGGCGCCCCCCCCCCCGCGGGGGCGGCCGGCGCGGGCGGGGGTGTGAGCCCGCGCGCCCCGGCGGGGGGGCTCGCGCAACACTCGGGC
>NZ_JBHWIO010000008.1:121570-152383 GCF_042732075.1 Kitasatospora sp. NPDC059812 | reverse complement strand
CCGTCTCACCCGGGTCCGGCCGTGGGCGGGTGCCGGTGGTGGCGCCGCCGCCGGGGCGCCCCCGCTCCCCGCGGGCCCGCCCCTCCTCGCCGTTCCGGTGCGGGACGGTCAGGGCCGGTTGTGCTCCTCCTCGTCGGCGCTGTGCGGAAGGTCGATCCCGTGCTGGGCGGCGAGCCGGAGCAGTCCGGCGATCCGGCCCTCGTACGCCTGGACGCCGTCGGCGTCCCCTTCGGCCCGGGCCGCTGCGAGGTCCCGGCGGGCCTGGGCGAGCTGCTCGCGCAGCTCCTGGTCGAACATGGCTGTCATTGCCGGCCTCCAGACCGGTCGGTGCCGCTCCGCGGAACGCTCAGGAGAGTTCAGAGTCTCGGAAGGTGAAGAACTCTTCAAGTCTCGCTCGCCCCGGCGGGGCGGCGTCGGGCGGCATTGGGCGGGGTGGCGGGTGCGGGCAGGGCGGTCGCCGGGGTGCGGGTCAGGGAGTGGTCAGGGGGACGCAATGCGCCGGTAAAGGCCGCTGCGACGCCGCCGTTCGGCTCCCGGAGGGGGCTTGACGAGGTGATTCGCGCGGGGCGAAGGTGAGCGGCCGACATGTCATGTGTGCTGTTGCACAGCCACCGCCGGGGCCGCACCCTCCCGCCCGGAGCGGTCGGCCGGGAGGGTGCGGCCCTTGCGTGAGGGGGAGGGTCATGGAGCTGGAACTGCGGCACCTTCGCGTGCTGTGCGCCATCGCCGACACCGGGAGCGTCGGCAGGGCCGCCGTCCTGCTCGGCGCCTCGCAGCCCGCGACCAGTACGCAACTGCGCCGGATCGAACGCCACCTGGGCGCGCCGCTGTTCGAGCGCACGGCCGTGGGCGTCGCGCCGACCTGCTTCGGCGTCGAGGTGGTGGCCGCCGCGCGCGACCTCCTCACCCGCGCCGACTGCCTCGGCCGCCGCCCGGCGGCCCCCGGCGAGCCGGCCCGCCAGGAGCTGCGCCTGGCCGCGACCATCTCGCCGATCCTGCCCGGACTGGTCACCAGGGCCCGGCACCAGCGGCCCGACCAGCGCTTCACGGTGACCTCCGTCTACCGCTCGTCGGACATCGTCGACCTGCTGGAGCAGGGCGACGCGGAGGCGGCCGTGGCCGTCGACTACCCGGGCCGGGAACTGCGCCACTCGCCGGCCGTCGCGCACCGCGGCATCGTCACCGAGCCCGCCTTCGTCGCACTCCCGGCGGGCCACCGGCTCCGGCACCGCACCGAGATCGCCCTGGTGGACCTGGCCGAGGAGGACTGGTTCCTCACCCCCGACGACGGGGCCGGCTGGCACGGCGTGTTCTACGGCGCCTGCGCCGCGGCGGGCTTCACCCCGGCGACCGTCCACGAGTTCCTCGGCGGCCGGCTGGAGCTGCAGGAGATGATCTCCGCCGGGCTCGGGATCTCCGTCGTCCAGGCGACCACCAGGCCGCTGGCCGAAGTGGTGGTCAAGCCGCTCGCCGGGACGCCGATCTGGGTCCGCCACCTGCTGGCCTGGCGGGCCGCCGGGGTGAGCGGCGAGGTCGTGGAGACGCTGTTCGGCGCGGCGGCCGCGGCCTACCGGGACCTGATCGCCAGTTCGCCGACCTTCCAGGCCTGGGCGGCGCGGACGTACCGGCCGGTCCGGCCGTAGGGAGGCCGGGTCGGGGGGTGGGACGGTCGGGTCCGGCGGTGGGGAGGCCGGGTCGGGCGGTGGTGCGAGGCGGGGGCGGGCGGTCGGTCCCGGTGGGGCGGTGTTATGCCGGACGCGGTAGATGTCATATGACCTGTGACATTGTTCTGGCGGGTCGCCCGATGGCAGGATCACGTCGACTTCCCCCATGCCTCGGCAGTCGTCCAGTCGCCTCCCCCACAGGAGAAGGACCCCGCAGTGCGCCTTCGCATACCCCTCCCCACGCTCATGGCCGGCGTCGTCGCCGGCTGTGCCACCGCCGCCACCCTGCTGCCGGTCCCCGCGCTCGCCGCGTCCGGACCGGCCGCCCAGCCGCCGGCCGGCGCCCGGTCGTCCGCCGCCGCCCCGGCGTCGGCCGACGCCGCGTCGGCCGTCCCGAAGCCGCTGGGGGCCTTCCTCGCGGCCGATCCCTCCGAGGCCGCCGCCCCCGCCGCCAAGCCGCTGCCGCCGGCGCTGCTGGGCCAGGTCGTGATGGGCCAGCCGGCCGGCACCGCCGTGCAGACCGCGCCCCGTCCGGCCCAGCCGCACGCGCCCGCGGCCAAGCCGGGCAACTCCGCGGCCCAGCCGGGCAGTTCCGCCCGCGCCGCTGCCGGTTCGGCTGGTGCCGTCGCTGGTACGGCCCGCTCCGCCGCTGGTACGGCCGGTGCCGCCGCGCCGAGTTGCACCCCCGCCGACTTCGGCGGGCGCAGCGGTGCCGACCTGGTCTCCTTCCTCGAAGGCTCGACCACGGACTGCGTGAACACGCTGTTCAACGTCACCGGCACCGACGCGGGCAGGATCTTCAAGGAATCCCAGATGCTCACCGTCGCCAACGCCTACCAGGGCCTGGCGGCGAACTACACCGGGGACAACTCCACCGGCATCCTGCAGCTCGTGCTCTTCCTGCGGGCCGGGTACTACGTCCAGTCCAACAACGCGGACGCGGTCGGCCCCTACGACGCGGCGCTCACCAGTGCCTCCAAGGCCGGGCTCGACTCCTTCTTCGCCGGCCGGCACTGGACCGACGTCACCGACAACAACGGCACCGTGCTCAACGAGGTGCTGGTCCTGACCGACAGCGCCAACGTGCAGGGCAGCTACCTGGGCGTCTACAAGCAGGTGCTGACCAGCTACAACAACTCGTACAACGCCTTCCCGAAGATGCTCAAGGCGGTCAACGCCGTGCTGTCCGCGCCGCTGTGGCGGGGCAACTGGAACAGCGACTTCGTCAGCGCGGTCGGCGCCGACCCGAGCATCGGCACCGTCCTGGGCGACTTCGCGCTCAACCACAAGGACCTGCTCGGCACCGCCAACGCCTACCTCGACGTCAACGCCGGCAACGACCTCGGCCGGATGGCCGGCGACGGCCCCGTCGTCGAGGCCGCGGTCAAGGGGAAGGTCAAGGCGGTGCTCGACGGCGCCCAGATCACCGGCGTCACCGGCCCGTTGTACGTCCACACCGCCTACCAGGCCAACGCCTTCGACCCCGGCCAGTGCTCGTACTACGGCACCTGCGACCTGCCGGCGAAGCTGACCGCGGCGGTGCTGCCGAACCAGCTGGTCTGCGACAACCGCACCATCCTGACCGAGTCGCTGTCGCCCGCCGACCTGGCCGCCGTCTGCACCAGCCTGCGCGGTGAGGACACCTTCTTCCACAACCTGGTGAAGGACAACGGCCCGGTCAACCCGTACGGCAAGAACATGACCCTCGCGGTCTTCGCCAATCAGGCCGACTACCTGAACTACTCCTGGGCGATCTTCGGGAACTCCACCGACAACGGCGGCCAGACCGTCATGGACCCGACCGACCCCAACAACCACGCCGTGTGCGTGATGTACCAGAAGTCGTGGAACGACGGCTTCACCGCCAACGTGTGGAACCTCAACCACGAGTACACGCACTACCTCGACGGCATCTACGACATGAAGGGCAACTTCTCCACCGAGATCTCCGTGCCCGACATCTGGTGGATCGAGGGCGTCGCCGAGTACGAGTCCTACGCCTACCGCGGCACCACCGACACCCAGGCGATGGCCGAGGCCGCCAAGCACACCTACAAGCTCAGCACCGTCTTCCAGAACACGTACGGCAACTCGGACTCGGTGCGCACCTACCCGTGGGGCTACCTCGCCGTCCGGTACATGTTCGAGAAGCACCCGGCCGACGTCTACGCCATGCTCGGCCACTTCCGCACCGGTGACTACCAGGGCGGCTACGCGGTCTACAACGGCATCGGCACCGGCTACGACGCCGACTTCGACGCCTGGCTCGACGGCTGCGCCGCCGGCGCCTGCTACGCGGCCGGTCCGACCGCGCTGTTCGGCCAGGCCGTCAACGGCGCCACCGTCACGCTGACCGACAAGTCCGTCCAGACCGGCCCCGGCCAGATCACCGCCTGGCACTGGACCTTCGGCGACGGGACCTCCTCCGACCAGCGGAACCCGAGCCACGGCTACGCCGCCGCGGGCACGTACACCGTCGCCCTGACCGTCACCGACACCACCGGCAGGACCGCCAGCACCCCGGCCTCGGTCACCGTCACCACCGGCACCGGCGGCGGCACCACCCTGCCGACCTGCACCGACCCGCGCACCGACGCGCTCGGCCAGAACTGCTCCCGGTCCAACCTCACCGCCACCGCCGGCGGCCTCGACTACCTGTACGTCTACCTGCCGGCCGGCGTCAGCACCCTGAAGATCAGCACCTCCGGTGGCACCGGCACCGCGTACCTGTACTACAACGCGGACACCTGGGCCTCGCCGAACGCCTTCACCGCCTCCTCCACCAACGCCGGCAGCACGCAGAGCATCACCGTCACCAACCCGACGGCCGGCTACCGCTACATCAGCCTCTACGCCAACACCGACTTCAGCGGGGTGACGGTCAGCACCCAGTTCTGATCCGGACCCGCGTTCGCTCCCGGGCGGCCACGCCCGCGGCACCCTGCCGCGGGCGTGGCCGCCTGGCGTCCGCGCGGGGAACGTCCGTGGGGGGGGGCACGTCCGTGGGGGTGGGCGCTCCGTCCGGTGTGCGTGCGCCCTTGTTGTGCTAGCACTTCAGCGCTAGCTTGAGATTCATGGGTAAGAAGCAGCTGAACGTCCGGGTGGACGCCACGACCGCGGAAATGGCCCGGGAACGGGCGGAGCAGCAGGGGATCAGCATGAACCAGTACATCGAGCGCCTGGTCCAGCAGGACATGGGCGAGGCGGGGCGGGCCTTCGTCGACGCCGCCGCCCAGTTCATGAAGGAGTACGAGACGGCCTTCCTGGCCGAGTTCGCGGAGCCGGGCGACCTGAAGGACGTGCGCCGTTGAAGCTGGAGGTCGACCTCTCGTGGCTGCTCATGACCGCCGAGCAGTACACGCCCGGTGACCCGCAGGTCACCGACTACGGGTCGTTGCTCGCGGCCGTCGCCCGGCACCAGGCCGAGATCTTCGACATCGACGTCTACCCCGAACCACAGGACCGCGCCGCCGCCCTGATGCACCAGCTGATCCGGGTGCCAGCCCTGGAGAAGACCAACGAGCTCTACGCGACCGCCGCCGCCTACGCCTACCTCGTCGCCAGCGGCTGCACCGTCGCCACCACCGCCCGCGAGGTGCGCAGCCTCGCCCGGGCCATCCGGGAGGGGCGGCTCGGCGTGTCCGGGGTCGCCGAACGGCTGGCGGGGTGGGTCGTCGACGAGGCCGAGGGGGAGGGCGTCAGCGGGGCGGAGGACGAGGACGACGACTGACCGGGTGGGCTCCTGCCCGGTCGCGTCGTCCTCGTCGTCCGTTCCTGAGGGCTCTCGTTGGTGTGGTCGGGGGGTCGGCCGGTCGTCGGGTCGGCCGGTCTGCGGGTCAGTCGCCGGGCCGGTCCGGGGCCGGCTCGGCGATCAGGGCCGTCGCGAACGGGCGGAAGCCCGCCCGGCGGTAGATCCGGGCGACCTCCTCGTCGGCGGCGGACAGGAACACCGTCCGCACGCCGTTCGCCCGCGCGTGCGCGACCAGGGCCGCGGTGACCGCCAGACCCAGCCCGCGCCGCCGCGCGACCGGCAGCGTCCCGACCCCGGCCACCTCGGTGACCGCGCCCACCGGATTGTGCTGGCCCGCGCACAGCGCGGAACCGTCCTCCACCGCGGCGGCCAGCACGGTGGCGCCGTCGGTGATCCGCCGCGCGATCCGCTCCACCGCGCCCTCTGCCGTCAACCGCCCTGCGGCCTCGGCCAGTTCGGCCGCACCCACGGCGCCCACACCGGTGCCCGGCTCGGCGAACGCCAGGTGCGGAACGGCGACCGCCGACGCCAGTTTCGGTGCATCCGCGCCCAGGACCTCCACCCGCACCTCCTCCGGCAGCTCGGGCGCCGGGGCCGGCTCGTCCTGCGGGCCCAGCACCAGCAGCGGGTGCTCGTGCACCGCGAGCCCGGCCGCCTCCACCGCGGCCCGCAGTTCCGGACTCCGCTCGGCCACCCACTCGAAGGCCTCCGGCTCGCCCAGCTCCCGCTGGCGGGCCAGCACCCGCAGGACGTCCTCGGCGGTGGTGGCGGGGCCGTCGTGGTCGAGCGTGGGGCGGGCGTAGTAGGGCCAGCCCGCGCCCTCGCGGACGAACAGGGTCAGCGGGCCGAAGTCCTCGGTCCGCGCGGCGCTGCGCGGCACCGCGTCGTAGTAGCGCTCGATCGCGTCGAGGAGGGAGTGGTCGGGGGCATGATCAACAGAAGTCACGGCGTGCATCCAAGCAGGGGCGTCGGCGGCCCGCCACCGCATTGTTCCCGGGCTTCGTACCGGGGGCGCCGGTGACGGTGTGACGGACGGTGGCGGTGCCTCGTGCCGGGGGTGATGGCGGGCGGCGGCGGTGCTTCGTGCCGGGGGTGGCGAAGGGCCGGGGCGGTGCGGGCGCCTGATTGTTGCTGAACGCTTACCGGCTCGCAGCGATCTTGTGCGTATACCGCGTGGCATGCTGATGCCTTTACAGCTCTGCCGAAGGGGGACGGCGGACGTCCGCACTCGGCTTGGCAAGGGGGGAAGACAGGCCCATGAGGCTCTGCTTTCTGGTGGAGGAGCACTACCGGCACGACGGCATGCCGCTCGACGTGGCACGCCAGCTCACCGCATGGGGGCACCGGGTGGACGTGCTGCGCCCCGGGGACTCGCTGATGGCGATATCCGAGGCGATCCGGGCCGGCAGCCACGACGCCTGGGTGCTCAAGACCGTCTCCGGCGGGCCCGGGCTCACCCTGCTGGACGCGGCCGCCGCCGTCGGCCTCACCACCGTCAACGACGTCCGCTCCATCCGCGGCGTCCGCGACAAGGCGCTCGCCTCCGTCATCGCCAGCACCCGCGGCCTGCCCGTCCCCGTCACCTACGCCACCGCCCGCTGGGAACGGCTCGCCGAGATCCCGGCCGCCGAGTACCCGCTCGTCGTCAAGCCCGCCGACGGCAGCTCCGGGCGGGCCGTCCGGCTCGTGCCCAGCCCCGACCACCTCCTCGACCTCGGTCCCGAACTCGCCGACGAGGGGCTGTTGATCGCCCAGCCCTACGTGCCCAACTCCGGCACCGACCTCAAGGTGTACTGCGTCGACGGCGAGCTCTTCGCGACGGAACGTTCCTCCCCGCTCCACCCCGGGCAGGGCGTACGCGAACGGCAGGTCCCGTTGCCCGGGGAGGTCGCGCGGATCGCGGCGCAGGTCGGCGAGGTGTTCGGGCTCGACCTGTACGGCGTCGACGTGCTGCTCGGGCCGGACGGGCCGGTGGTCGTCGACATCAACGACTTCCCGAGCTTCCGCCAGGTGCCGGACGCGGTCGCCAGGGTCGCCCGGGCGGTGCTGCGGCTCGCGCGCAGCGGGACGGCCGTGTCGGCGCCCGCGCCCGCACTGGTGCCGGCGGGCGGTGGCGCAGGGTACGGGCAACTGGGCTTCGGTGGTGGAGAGTTCGGCGGATCCGGCTTTGACGGAGCCGGCTTGGGTGGGGCTGGCCTGGGCGGGGCGATATGAGGATCGGCCTGATCACCGCCAACCCCGGACACCCGGTGCTCGCGGCGACCGCCGCCCTGCTGGCGGACCGGCACGAGGTGACGATCGTCGACCCTGCTGGACCGGCAGGGCCGGCGCTCGCCGACGTCTATCTGCTCAAGGCCCACACCCGTCGATCCCTTTCACTCGCACAAGAGTTGGAGCGGCGCGGGGCGCCCGTCATCAACTCGGCCGCGGCCACCGAACTCTGCCAGGACCGGGTGCGGATGGCCGAACTCGCGCGCGCGGCCGACCTGCCCTTCGCGGCCACCCGCGACGCCGGGCGGCTCGCCGAACTCGCCGATCCCGCCTACCCGTTCGTCGTCAAGAGTCGGCACAGTCGGCGCCACGACCTGGTCGCCCGGGTCGACGGCCCGGCCCGGTTGCGCGAACTCGTCGCGCGCTGGCCCGACGAGCCCGTCGTCACCCAGCCGTTCGTCCCGGGGACCGGCTGGGACCAGAAGCTGTGGGTGATCGACCGGCAGGTGTTCGCGGCCCGGCGGCGGTCCGAACTCGCCGACAGCGTAGGGGAGTCGGGGCAGGGACAGGGCTGGGAACCGCCCGCCGACCGGGCCGCCCTCGCCCTGCGCGTCGGCGAGGTGTTCGGGCTCGACGTCTACGGCGTCGACCTGCTCGACGGGCCCGCCGAACCCGTCATCGTCGACGTCAACGCCTTCCCCGGCATCCGTGGCCGGCCCGGCGCGCCCGAGGCGCTCGCCGCCCTCGCCCTGCGCGTCGCGGCGGAGCGCGGGCGCGGGCGGGCAGGGGCGGGGCCGATAAGCGGGCAGCGGCGGGGCCGATAGGCCGGGCAGCGGGGCCGGGTGGGGTCGGCGGGCCCGGGGCGGGGTCGGCTGGCCGGGCAGGCCGTCGGGGTCGGGCGGGGTCGTTAGGCTGGTTACTCAGGGCCACCGGACCCGCGAAACCCCCGGGCACCCGGGCTGAACGGCGAGAGAAGACGGAACGTTGCTGCAGGACATCGAGCACTACCTGGCCTGCCCCCACTGCGCGCAGGCCCTCACCCGACACGAGCGCGCCCTGCGCTGCCCCGCCGGCCACAGCTTCGACCTCGCCAAGCAGGGCTACGTCAGCCTCCTCGCCGGCGACGCCCACACCGGCACCGGCGACACCGCCGAGATGGTCGCCGCCCGTGCCGACTTCCTCGCCGCCGGCCACTACCGGCCCATCGCCGACGCCCTCGCCGAGGCCGCCGCGGCCGCCGACCCCGAAGGCCTCGTCGCCGACCTCGGCGCCGGCACCGGCCACTACCTGGCCCACGTCCTCGACGCCCTGCCCGGCCGCGTCGGCGCCGCCCTCGACATCTCCAAGTTCGCGCTGCGCCGCGCCGCCAAGGCCCACCCCCGGATCGGTGCCGTGGTCTGCGACGCCTGGCGGCCGCTGCCGCTGCGCGATGCCTCCGCCGGGCTGATGCTCAACGTCTTCGCCCCGCGCAACGGGCCCGAGATCCGCCGCGTGCTGCGCCCCGGCGCCACCCTGCTGCTGGTCTCGCCCACCGCCCGCCACCTGCGCGAACTCGTCGGCGCGCTGGGCCTGTTGTCGGTCGACGAGGAGAAGCAGCGGCGGATCGACGAGAAGCTCGGCCCCTACCTGACCCCTGCCGGGCAGCGGCAGGTCGAGTTCACCCTGCGGCTCGGCCCGGACGACGTGCGCACCGTCGTCGGCATGGGCCCCAGCGCCTGGCACACCGACCCGGACCGCCTGGCCGCCGCGCTCGCGGAGCTGCCGGACCCGGTCGAGGTGACCGCTTCCGTGACGGTGGCCGCCTACCGGCGCTGAACGTCGGGCGCGCGCGGGGTGTGGCCGCCACGTTGGGATGAATCTGCTGAGCAGGCACGTTTCTGCCGACCGGCCTGCGGCTAACGTCCGACGGGTGAACCGCGACGCCACCCGGCCCGCCGCGCCGGCCCACCCCCGACCGAGCGCCCCGGGGCCCGATCGGACATCCGTAACACGTCCCACCGTCGAGGAGCTCCGGCTCACCTCGTTCAAGTCCTACCGGCGCGCGGTCCTGCCGCTCGCGCCCCTCACCGTCCTGCACGGGCCCGCCGGCGTCGGCAAGTCCAACGCCCTCGACGCGCTGGCCGTGCTCTCCCGGCTCGCCCTCGGAGAGGAGATCGCCGACTCCTTCGACGGCCTGCCCGACCGCACCGGCCCCCTGGCCAAACCCGTCCGAGGCGGCCTGACCGGGTGCGTCCCGCACGGGCGCGACGCCGTCATCCTCGGCTGCACCGTCCGCTCCCCGCACGGCCGCATCCGGCTCGACGTCGTCGTCCGCACCGACGGCCCGGTGCGGATCGCCCGCGAATCGCTCACCCTGGACGGCCGCACCCTCGTCGACACCGGCGAACAGGACGTCCGCAAGCGGCGCGTCAACGTCTGCTGGCACAACGACACCCGCCAGGGCGACATCCGGGCGCCCTTCCCCAGCGGCACCATGATCACCGCGCAACTGCCGCTCCGGGTGGCCGGCTCCTCCCCGGGCGAACGGCAGGTCCTCGCCGCCACCGAGGACCTGCTCACCGCGCTGCGCGAGGTCTTCCCCGTCCACCCCGTCCCCGCCCTCATGCGCGGCTGGGCCCGGCCCGACCCGCAGGCCCGGCTGCGCAGCAACGCCGCCAACATCTCCGCCGTCCTCGCCCGGCTCGGCAACGAATGCCCGCGCCGCTACGGGCAGCTCCTGCGCGCCGTCCAGTCCGCCGCCCCGCACCCGCTGCTCGGACTCTCCCTCGCCCACCGCGGCAGCGGGCCCGACCAGCGGGTCCTCGCAGTGTTCGACGAAGGCGTCCTCGGGCGCACCGGGGCCGACCAGGCCTCCGACGGCATGCTGCGCCACCTCGCGTTCGCCGCGGTGCTGCTCACCGGGGCCGGGGTGCTCGACCTCGACGTGGCCGCCGAGGTGCCGTGGGCGCACCGGCAGCTCACCGTGCTCGCCGAGGACCTCGGAGCCGGGCTCGCCACCGAACAGACCGCCTCACTGCTACGGCTGGCCCGGGACATGTCCGGGCGCAACCAGCTGCGCGTCCTCGCCGCGCTTCAGGAGCCGGCCGCGGCGCGGGAGGCGCTCGGCGCGGCCGAACCGCGGTCGGGCGCGGCCGTGCTGGTCGAGTGCCGGCGCGACCCGGACTCGGGGCACACCGTGCTGCGGCCCGAGACGACCCGGGTGCCGGCCCAGTGCGGGCGCGGGGACGGCGCGGACCCGGGGGCGGACGAGGTGGACGGGTGAGGTAGACCTGGACGGGTGAACGAACGAGTGACGAGGCCGGGGGAACCGGCCGGGCCCACCGGGCCCACCGGGCCGACCTTGGAGGCCCTGCGGCAGCGGCTGGCGGACTTCGCGGCGGCCCGGCGCTGGGAGCCCTTCCACACGCCGAAGAACCTGGCGGCCGCGCTGAGCGTGGAGGCCGGCGAACTGCTGGAGATCTTCCAGTGGTTGACGCCCGAGCAGGCGGCCGCGGTGATGTCCGAGCCGGAGCGGGCCCACCGGGTGCGGGACGAGGTCGCGGACGTCCTCGCGTACCTGGTGCAGTTCTGCACGGTGGTCGGGGTGGATCCGCTGGAGGCCCTCGCGGCCAAGATCGAGCGGAACGAGCTCCGCTTCCCGGTGCCGGACGGACCGGCGGACGCCGACCCGGACGGGGCGGGTGTCAACCCGGACGTGGACGAATAACCCTTGTGAGGGACGGGAGTT
Organism: Kitasatospora sp. NPDC059812; assembly: GCF_042732075.1. NCBI lineage: Bacteria > Bacillati > Actinomycetota > Actinomycetes > Kitasatosporales > Streptomycetaceae > Kitasatospora > Kitasatospora sp. NPDC059812. The sequence continues at coordinate 141,030 of NZ_JBHWIO010000008.1, read as the reverse complement.
ATCCACAGCCCCGGACTTGTCCACAGCTTTCCCGATGACGGATGCGGCCTCGCCGACTTCGCCGCACGCTTTCGCCGTGACCACCTGACCGCCCCTCCGGCGGTCGTGGTCCCACGGCGACAGCGAGCGGAAGGAGTGGCGGCCATGGAGGCGCTGCGACTGATCAAGAGGGCCCGGCACGCCCTGGCCGAGGCCAGGCACGTACCGGATGTGCTGGCCGAGGCGCGGCAGGCCGCGCTGCTCACCGAGGCGGTGGGGGCCAGGCTGGCGGAGCTGGACGACGACGAGCTCACCGGGCTGGGGCAGCAGCTGTCCGAGGCCGCGGCGCACGCGGCGGTCTGCCTGGAACGCTCGGTCGTCAGGGCCGCCGTGCTGAGCGGCGGCCGGGCCGGGCGGCTCACCGAACTCGGCGAGCTGGCACCGACCTTGGGTGCGCTGGACGGGCTGCTGCGGGACGTCGGGGAGACGCTGGTGGTGCTGGCCTGCGGGGCCGACACCGAGAGCCTCTACTGGACGTGCATCGACGGCGTGGACGCGGTGTCGGAGTGCAAGGACCTGGCCGGGCGGCTGTGGAAGACGGCGGGCAGGTTGGAGGAAGAGGAGGGCGCGGTGCTCGGCGGGGCGCCGGCCGAGCGGGGCTCGCCCTTACTCGTGGTCCGGCTCGGCCCGCCGGACGAGGGCGGGCCGAAAGGGGAGGAGCAGGCGCCGGACTATCGGGTGCCTGGCGTGGCGGGAGCGTCGGAGGAGGTGTCCGTACCGGTGGGATAGGTGGCCGGGCCGTCCTCCCGGATGCCGGAGGACTGCAACTCGGCGAGATCCGCGGACACCGAGGCGAGCAGTTCCTGCATCTGTTCCAGCAGGCTCTTCTGCGCGGCGGGCCCGGACGAGGTACCGGCTGCCGAGCCCGCCGGGTTGCTCGGGAGCTGCGGCGTGGCAGTTGGTTGGGACATGACGGGACCTCTTCGGATCGGTAGTGCGGCGTGAAGCGGCGGGGCCCGCCCCCCGCCGCAAGCCGGAGCACGCACTCGGGGTCCGGAGCCCGAGTCGGCTCCGGACCCCGAGTGTGTGGTCCCGCAGGTCAGTTGTGGGCGTGCAGGTCGGCGTTGAGGCCGCCCCAGGAGCCGGAGCGGGCGATGACCTCGACGGCGCCGGTCTGCGAGTTGCGGCGGAACAGCAGGTTGTCCTGGCCGGACAGCTCGACGGCCTTGGCCACGGTGCCGTCCGGGGTGGTGACCCGGGTGCCGGCGGTGACGTAGAGGCCGGCCTCGATGACGCAGTCGCTGCCGAGCGAGATGCCGATGCCGGCGTTGGCGCCGAGCAGGCAGCGCTCGCCGACCGAGACGACCTGCTTGCCGCCGCCGGAGAGGGTGCCCATGATCGAGGCGCCGCCGCCGATGTCGCTGTGGTCGCCGACGACGACGCCCGCGCTGATCCGGCCCTCGACCATGGAGGTGCCGAGGGTGCCGGCGTTGAAGTTGACGAAGCCCTCGTGCATCACGGTGGTGCCGACGGCCAGGTGGGCGCCGAGGCGGACGCGGTCGGCGTGGGCGATGCGCACGCCGGACGGGGCGACGTAGTCGGTCATCCGCGGGAACTTGTCGATGCCGTACACGGCGAGCTGGCCGCCCTGGGCGCGGACCGCGAGGCGGGCCTGCTCGACCGTGTCCACCGGGACGGGGCCGATGCTGGTCCACGCGACGTTGGCGAGCAGTCCGAAGACGCCGTCCAGGTTCTGGCCGTGCGGCTTGACCAGGCGGTGGCTGAGCAGGTGCAGGCGCAGGTACACGTCGTGGGTGTCGAGCGGCTTCTCGTCGAGCGAGGCGATGGTGGTGCGCACGGCGACCACCTCGACGCCGCGGCGCGCGTCGGCGCGCAGCGCCTCGGCGGCGCCGGCGCCGAGTTCGGCCTCGGCCTGCTCGGCGGTCAGGCGGACGGTGCCGGCCGGGCCGGGCTCGGCGGCCAGGGCGGGGGCGGGGAACCAGGTGTCGAGGACGGTGCCGTCGGCGGCGATGGTGGCCAGGCCGGCGGCCACGGCCCCGTTCGGGAGGGAGGTCGATTCAGCAGTCACACCGTGCACGTTAACCAATGCGGGGCTCCGCTGCCGAACACGCCCGTCGTGCGGACGCGGCCGCCGGTCGGCAGGCCCCCGCCGTGCGTACACGGCCGCCGGCGGGCCGCGGCGGACGGCCGCCGCACCGGGAAACCCGGTGTTCAGCGGAGGTTTGCTCGGTGATACTCGGGCAGGTGTTCATGTCGATCTCCACCACCGGCAGCGTCGAGGGCCCGGCCACCGATCTCGGCTTCCTGCTGCACAAGCACCCGGGCAAGGTCCAGCGGTTCGCGACGTCGCACGGCGAGGCGCACGTCTTCTACCCCGATGCGGGCGACGACGTCTGCACGGCGGCGCTGCTGCTGGACGTCGATCCGATCGCGCTGGTCCGCAAGGGCCGGGGCAAGGGGCGCGGCGGTTCGCCGGACTTCGCGCTCGCCCAGTACGTCAACGACCGCCCGTACGCGGCGTCCTCGCTGCTCGCGGTGGCGCTTCGGACGGTGTTCCGGTCCGCGATGAAGGGCGACTGCCCGGCCCGGCCGGGGCTGGCGGAGCGCCCGCGCCCGCTGCGGATCACGCTGCCCGCGGTGCCCGCGAACGGCGCGGGCGAGGGCGGTGGCCCGGCGATGGCGCTCCGGCTGTTCGAGCCGCTGGGCTGGCGGGTCGAGGCGGTGGCGCTCCCGCTGGACGAGGCGTTCCCGGAGTGGGGCGAGTCCCGGTACGTGCGGCTCACGCTGGTCTCGGACGCCGTGCGGCTTGCCGACGCGCTTCAGCAGCTGTACGTGCTGCTGCCGGTGCTGGACGGCGCCAAGCACTACTGGGTCGCCCCGGACGAGGTGGACAAGCTGCTCGCCGCCGGCGAGGGCTGGCTGGCCGCCCACCCGGAGCGCGCCCTGATCACCCGCCGCTACCTGTCCCGGAGCCGGGCGCTGACCCGGGTGGCGCTGGAGCGTCTGGAGCTGGCCCGGCTGGCGGAGGCGGACGACCGGGAGCCCGAGGAGGTCGACAACGCGGTCGACGACCGGCCGGAGGAGCAGGCTGAGGCCGCCGGGGCGACATCGGAGCCCAGGCCGCCGTCCCTCGCCGGGCAGCGCCGCGCCGCGATCCTCGCCGCCCTGCGGGAGGTGGGCGCGGCCCGCGTCGCCGATCTCGGCTGCGGCCGGGGCGAGTTGATCGGCGAACTGCTGAAGGACGCCCGGTTCACCGAGGTGCTCGGCGTGGACGTGTCTGTGCGGGCGTTGCAGGCGGCGGCCCGCGGATTGCGCCTGGACCGGATGCCGGAGCGGCAGGCGGCCCGGGTGACGCTGGCGCAGGGTGCGCTGACGTACACGGACACCCGGTTGAAGGGCTTCGACGCGGCGGTGCTGTGCGAGGTGGTCGAGCACCTGGACCTGCCCAGGCTGCCCGCCCTGGAGTACGCGGTGTTCGGCGCGGCCCGGCCGGGGGCGGTGGTCGTCACCACGCCGAACGCCGAGTACAACGTCCGTTGGGAGAGCCTGCCGGCGGGCGCTGTCCGGCACGCCGACCACCGCTTCGAGTGGTCGCGCGCCGAGTTCCGCGCGTGGGCCGAGCGGGTCGCGGCCGCGTTCGGTTACACGGTGGTGCTGCGCCCGGTGGGGCCGGAGGACGGGGAGGTCGGCGCGCCGACCCAGCTGGCCCTGTTCCGCCTCGGCACCGGCCCTGCCGAGCAGACTCCGCCCGAGCAGACCACGACCGGCACCACCCGGACCGCGCAGACCCCGACCGACCGGACCCCGACCGACCCGGCGCCCGAAGGAGGCGAATCCCGATGACCGACGAAGCGACCCCGACGCCCGAGCAGCACCAGCACCAGGAGCACGACCAGGAACTGCCCCAGGACCACCCCGCCCCCCGCCGCCTCCCCGTCACAGACGTCTCCCTCGTCGTCCTGATCGGCACCAGCGGCGCCGGCAAGTCGACCTTCGCCCGCCGCCACTTCCTGCCCACCCAGGTCGTCTCCTCCGACTTCTGCCGCGGCCTGGTCGCCGACGACGAGAACGACCAGTCGGCCTCCGCCGAGGCCTTCGACGTCCTGCACTACATCGTCGGCAAGCGCCTCGCGGCCGGCCGGCTGACCGTCGTGGACGCCACCAACGTCCAGCCCGAGGCACGCCACCAGCTGGTGCGGATCGCCCGCGAGCACGACGTGCTGCCGATCGCGATCGTGCTGGACGTCCCGCCGGGCGTGTGCGCCGAGCGCAACCGCTCCCGCGCGGACCGCCAGCTGCCGGCCCACGTCGTCCCGCGCCAGCACCGCGAGCTGCGCCGTTCCCTGCGGGGCCTGGAGCGCGAGGGCTTCCGCAAGGTGCACGTGCTGCGCGGCGCGGCCGAGGTGGCGGCGGCCGAGGTGGAGCTGGAGAAGCGCTACAACGACCTGCGTCACCTGACCGGCCCGTTCGACATCGTCGGCGACATCCATGGCTGCCGCTCCGAGCTGGAGACCCTGCTGACCTGCCTCGGCTACACGCTGACCCGGGACGCCGGGGGCCGGCCGGTGGACGCGGTGCCGCCGGCGGGCCGTACCGCCGTGTTCGTCGGGGACCTGGTCGACCGCGGCCCGGACACGCCGGGCGTGCTGCGCCTGGTGATGGGCATGGTCGCGGCCGGGCACGCGCTGTGCGTGCCGGGCAACCACGAGAACAAGCTGGGCCGGGCGCTGGACGGCAAGAAGGTCAACGTCGCCTACGGCCTGCAGGAGTCGCTGGATCAGCTGGCCGGCGAGTCCGAGGAGTTCCGGGCCGAGGTGCGGGAGTTCATGCGCGGCCTGGTGAGCCACTACCTGCTGGACGGCGGCGCGCTGGTGGTCTGCCACGCCGGTCTGCCGGAGCGCTACCACGGCCGCAACTCGGGCCGGGTGCGCTCGCACGCGCTGTACGGGGAGACCACCGGCGAGACCGACGAGTACGGCCTGCCGGTGCGCTACCCGTGGGCGGAGGAGTACCGGGGCAAGGCGCTGGTGGTGTACGGCCACACACCGGTGCCGTCGGCGAGCTTCGTCAACAACACCGTCTGCCTGGACACCGGTTGCGTGTTCGGCTGCACCCTGACGGCGCTGCGCTACCCGGAGCGGGAGCTGGTGAGCGTGCCGGCCGAGCGGGAGTGGTACGCGCCGGTGCGCCCGTTGGCCACGGACGCGCCGGGCGCCCGCGAGGGCCGTCCGCTGGATCTCGCGGACGTGGCGGGCCGCCGGATCGTCGAGACCGGGCTGCACGGGCGGGTCGCCGTCCGGGAGGAGAACGCGGCGGCGGCGCTGGAGGTGATGAGCCGCTTCGCGCTGGACCCGCGGCTGCTGGCGTACCTGCCGCCGACCATGGCGCCGAGCGCGGCCTCCCGCCGGGATGGTTTCCTGGAGCACCCGCAGGAGGCGTTCGCCGCCTACCGCGCGGACGGCGTGCGGCACCTGGTGTGCGAGGAGAAGCACATGGGCTCCCGCGCGGTGGTGCTGGTCGCCCGGGACGACGCGGCGCTGGAGCGGCGCTTCGGCGTGGCCGGTCCGGGCGCGATCTGGACCAGGACGGGCCGGGCGTTCCTCGCCGACGACGGCCTGACCGCGGCCCTGCTGGGCCGGGTACGGGCGGCCGCCGAGCGCTCGGGGCTGTTCGACGAGCTGGGCACCGGCTGGCTGCTGTTGGACGCCGAGCTGATGCCCTGGTCGCTGAAGGCCGTGGAACTGCTGCGCCGCCAGTACGCTGCGGTCGGCGCTGCGGCGGGCGCCGCCCTGCCGGAGGTGCTGGCGGCCCTGGAACGGGCGGCCGGTCGCGGGCTGGACCTGGCGGAGCTGACCGCCAAGCAGCGGCGGCGCGCGGCCGACGCGCAGGCGTTCACCGAGGCGTACCGGCGGTACTGCTGGCCGACCGAGGGGCTGTCGGGCGTGCGGCTGGCGCCGTTCCAGGTGCTGGCCGCCGAGGGGGCGAACCTCGCGGTGCGCCCGCACGACGAGCACCTGGCCTGGATCGACCGCCTGGTCGCGGCCGACGAAGCGCCGGCCGAAGCCGCGCCCGAGACGGTGCCCGAGACGGCGCCCGAAGCGGACGGTGACCGGGCACCGGTCCTGCACCGCACCGGCCGCCTCCTGGTGGACACCGAGGACGAGGCCTCGGTGGCGGCCGCCACGGCCTGGTGGGAGGAGCTGACGGCGGCGGGCGGCGAGGGCATGGTGGTCAAACCGCTGGCCTCGGTGGTGCGCACGAAGCGGGGCGGGGGCCGTCCGGGCGGGTTGGCGCAGCCGGGGGTGAAGGTGCGCGGCCGGGAGTACCTGCGGATCGTCTACGGCCCGGACTACACCGAGTACCTGGACCGGCTGCGCGAGCGGTCGCTGGGCCACAAGCGCTCGCTGGCGCTGCGCGAGTACGCGCTGGGCCTGGAGGCGCTGGACCGGCTGGCGGCCGGCGAGCCGCTGTGGCGGGTGCACGAGCCGGTGTTCGCGGTGCTCGCGCTGGAGTCCGAGCCGGTCGATCCGCGCCTGTAGGCCGGCCGGGCGCAGAGGGTGCCCGCGCCTTTAGACCGACCGGGCGTCGAGGGGGCCACGGCTGTAGGCCGGTCGGGTGTCGAGGGGGAGTCCGCGGCGGGGCTCCCCCTCTCCCACCCCCGCTGTGTATAGAAATTCCGAGTATCGTATAGACTTGCTACTTTCCCGTACGCCCCGTCATCCCAGGAGCCCGGTATGGCCTTCAACCTCCGGAACAGGCACTTCCTCAAGGAGCTCGACTTCACGCCCCAGGAGTTCCGCTTCCTGGTGGACCTCGCCGCCGGACTCAAGGCGGCCAAGTATGCGGGCACCGAGCAGCCCCGGCTGCGCGGGAAGAACATCGCGCTGATCTTCGAGAAGACCTCCACCCGCACCCGCTGCGCCTTCGAGGTCGCCGCCCACGACCAGGGCGCCACCACCACCTACCTGGACCCGTCCGGTTCGCAGATCGGCCACAAGGAGTCCATCCGGGACACCGCCCGGGTGCTCGGCCGGATGTTCGACGGCATCGAGTACCGCGGCCACGGCCAGGAGATCGTCGAGGAGCTGGCGGCGAACGCCGGCGTCCCGGTCTGGAACGGTCTCACCGACGAGTGGCACCCCACCCAGATGCTGGCCGACGTCCTCACCATCACCGAGCACAGCACCAAGCCGCTGACCGGGACCGCCCTCGCGTACCTCGGCGACGCCCGCTCCAACATGGGCAACTCGCTGCTGGTCACCGGCGCCCTGCTCGGCATGGACGTCCGGATCGTCGCCCCGCGCTCCCTCTGGCCGGTCGAGGAGGTCCGGGAGGCGGCCGAGACGCTGGCCGAGGCGACCGGCGCCCGGATCACCCTCACCGAGGACGTGGCCGAGGGCGTGGCCGACGTGGACTTCCTCTACACCGATGTCTGGGTCTCGATGGGCGAGCCCAAGGAGGTCTGGGCCGAGCGGATCGAGTTGCTCAAGCCCTACCAGGTGTCGATGGACACCGTCCGGGCCACCGGCAACCCGGCCGTGAAGTTCCTGCACTGCCTGCCCGCGTTCCACGACCTCGGCACGGTGCTCGGGCGGCAGATGTACGAGGCGACCGGCATGACCGAGCTGGAGTGCACCGACGAGCTGTTCGAGTCGGCGCACTCCGTCGTGTTCGACCAGGCCGAGAACCGCCTGCACACCATCAAGGCGGTCCTGGTCGCCACCCTCGGCTCCTGAGGCGGAAGCTCACTTCTCCAGCTTGACGCAGGCCGCCCGGTCGCCCGCCGCGTGCGGGCCGGTCGGGGTGCCCGCGTGCATCACCAGTGAGCGGGCCTCGCCCGGCCGCGGCTGCCAGGGCACCGAGGCCGTCGCGGTGCCCTCGCCGTGCTCGTCGGTGCGCAGCGCCAGCCGCAGTTCGTTGCGCCCGTTGGCGTACGCCGGGTCGGTGGACGGCTGCACCGGGTCCACGGCGTCCTGGTAGTGCGGTCCGGACGAGGCCGGGTCGGCCCCGCAGGAGCCGGTGTGCAGGTGGACCGGGAACTCGTGGTCGGGGGCGAGCCCGGTGACGGTCATGGTGAGCACCGTCCGCCCCGCGGTGGAGCGGTCGGTGACGATCCGGGTGTGCGCGCCGTACGGCACGAGGTCGTCCGCGTAGCTGACGGCGGTCGGCGGGACGAAGGCCGTCGCGGGGTCGAAGGCGGCCTCGACGACGGAGACCGGCGAGGCGGCGGAGCCCGACGAGGCAGCGGCGACCGACGGGGCGGCGGCACCCGACGAGGCGGCGGCGGGGGCGAGCAGGGCCAGCGGCAGCAGTGCGGCGGCGAGCGGAGCGGCGGCGAGCGGAGCGGACATCAAGGGGCCTTCCAGGGGCAGGGCGACGGACACCCTGCTCAACGGCGCCGGGCGCCGGCGGACACCCTCGAACGGGCCTGGAGGCGCACGGGCCGCGCGGGCGCGCCTCTGCTCGTCCCGTCGCCGACCGGCGGTTCCGGTGGTGAGCTGGTGTGAGCCGGTGGTGGGCCGATGCCGAGTCGACACTGGGCCGGTGCCGAGCCGGCAGTGCTGCCGTTGCCGCCCGCCGCCGCCCGAAAGGCCACTGACCTGCGCTTTTGCCGACCCAGGCATGCCTGCGGTGGTGAAGGTGACGGCATGCACTATGGTTTATCTCGACATCGAGATAACTGCCCCATAGGATATATCTCGACATCAAGATACTTGCCGAGCGGAGCTCGCCGGCGATGCGGGCAAGGTAAGCCTAAGTAAGGCTGACCTTACCACCGTGGCGGCCGGATACCGCACGAAGCACCCAGAAGGAGTCAGTCGTGTCCGCGAACAGCTTCGACGCCCGCAGCTCGCTGCAGGTGGGCGACGAGTCGTACGAGATCTTCAAGCTCTCCGCCGTCGAGGGTTCCGAGCGGCTGCCGTACAGCCTCAAGGTGCTGCTGGAGAACCTGCTCCGCACGGAGGACGGCGCGAACATCACCGCCGACCACATCCGCGCGCTCGGCAACTGGGACGCCAGCGCCCAGCCGAGCCAGGAGATCCAGTTCACCCCGGCCCGCGTGATCATGCAGGACTTCACCGGTGTGCCGTGCGTGGTCGACCTCGCCACCATGCGTGAGGCCGTCAAGGAGCTGGGTGGCGACCCGGCCAAGATCAACCCGCTGGCCCCGGCCGAGCTGGTCATCGACCACTCCGTCATCGCCGACAAGTTCGGCACCCCGGACGCCTTCGTCCAGAACGTCGAGATCGAGTACGGCCGCAACAAGGAGCGCTACCAGTTCCTGCGCTGGGGCCAGACCGCCTTCGACGAGTTCAAGGTCGTCCCGCCCGGCACCGGCATCGTCCACCAGGTGAACATCGAGCACCTGGCCCGCACCATCATGGTCCGCGGCGGCCAGGCCTACCCGGACACCTGCGTCGGCACCGACTCGCACACCACCATGGTCAACGGCCTGGGCGTGCTGGGCTGGGGCGTCGGCGGCATCGAGGCCGAGGCCGCGATGCTGGGCCAGCCGGTCTCCATGCTGATCCCGCGCGTGGTCGGCTTCAAGCTCAACGGCCAGCTGCCGGCCGGCACCACCGCCACCGACCTGGTGCTCACCATCACCGAGATGCTGCGCAAGCACGGTGTGGTCGGCAAGTTCGTCGAGTTCTACGGCGAGGGCGTCTCCGCGATCCCGCTGGCCAACCGCGCCACCATCGGCAACATGTCGCCGGAGTTCGGTTCGACCTGCGCGATCTTCCCGATCGACGCCGAGACCATCAATTACCTCAAGCTCACCGGCCGCGACGAGCAGCAGCTCGCCCTGGTCGAGGCGTACGCCAAGGAGCAGGGCCTCTGGCACGACCCGTCGGTCGAGCCGGTCTTCTCCGAGTACCTGGAGCTGGACGTCTCCACCGTCGTCCCGTCGATCTCCGGCCCGAAGCGCCCGCAGGACCGCGTCGTCCTGGCCGAGGCCGCCACCCGGTTCGCCGAGGCGCTGCCGACCTACTCCGCCGAGGCCTCGAAGCCGACCGCCGTCACCGCCCCCGACGGGTCGACGTACGAGATCGACAACGGCGCGGTCGTGATCGCCTCGATCACCTCCTGCACCAACACCTCCAACCCCTCCGTCATGCTGGGCGCCGCCCTGCTGGCGAAGAAGGCCGTGGAGAAGGGCCTCACGGTCAAGCCGTGGGTCAAGACCACCCTGGCCCCCGGGTCCAAGGTCGTCATGGACTACTACGAGAAGGCCGGCCTGCTCCCGTACATGGAGAAGCTGGGCTTCAACCTGGTCGGCTACGGCTGCGTCACCTGCATCGGCAACTCGGGCCCGCTGCCCGAGGAGGTCTCGGCCGCCGTCAACGAGGCCGACCTGGCGGTCGTCTCGGTGCTCTCCGGCAACCGCAACTTCGAGGGCCGGATCAACCCGGACGTGAAGATGAACTACCTGGCCTCGCCGCCGCTGGTGGTCGCCTACGCCCTGGCCGGCAACATGAACATCGACATCACCCGCGACGCCCTGGGCCAGGACGCCGACGGCAACGACGTCTTCCTCGCCGACATCTGGCCGTCGGAGCGGGAGGTGGCGGACACCGTCGCCGGCTCCATCGACGAGGCGATGTTCGACAAGGGCTACCAGGACGTCTTCGCCGGTGACCACCGCTGGCAGTCGCTCCCGGTCCCGACCGGCAACACCTTCGAGTGGGACGCCGAGTCCACCTACGTCCGCAAGCCCCCGTACTTCGAGGGCATGGCCAAGACCCCGAGCCCGGTGACCGACATCGCCGGCGCCCGTGTCCTGGCCAAGCTGGGCGACTCGGTCACCACCGACCACATCTCCCCGGCCGGCAACATCAAGCCGGGCACCCCGGCGGCGCAGTACCTGACCGCCAACGGTGTCGAGAAGCGCGACTTCAACTCCTACGGCTCGCGCCGCGGCAACCACGAGGTGATGATCCGCGGCACCTTCGCCAACATCCGTCTGCGCAACCAGATCGCGCCGGGCACCGAGGGCGGCTACACCCGCGACTTCACCCAGGCCGACGGCCCGGTGTCGTTCATCTACGACGCCTCGCAGAACTACCAGGCCGCCGGCACCCCGCTGGTCGTCCTGGCCGGCAAGGAGTACGGCTCCGGCTCGTCCCGCGACTGGGCCGCCAAGGGCACCGCGCTGCTGGGCGTCAAGGCCGTCATCGCCGAGTCGTACGAGCGCATCCACCGCTCGAACCTGATCGGCATGGGCGTCCTGCCGCTGCAGTTCCCGGAGGGCCAGACCGCCGAGTCCCTCGGCCTGACCGGCGAGGAGACCTTCTCCTTCACCGGCGTGACCGAGCTCAACGAGGGCCGCACCCCGAAGACCGTCAAGGTCAAGGCCGGTGACAAGGAGTTCGACGCGGTCGTCCGCATCGACACCCCCGGTGAGGCGGACTACTACCGCAACGGCGGCATCCTGCAGTACGTGCTGCGCTCGCTCATCGGCTGAACCGAGTTCTAGTTCCGGGGGCTGAGCGCCCCGGTGGCTGAGAGGCCGGACCGCATCGCGCGGTCCGGCCTCTTTTGCATGCTGCCTCTCCTGAGCCCTGCCCCTTGTGCGGTGTGCCGCGATGGACTAAACCTCTATCCCATCTGGTCCAGACCATTTGACGATCATTCAGAGAACAGGTCCGGTATGCCCACTCGCGCCTCAGCCCTGCTCGCCGCCGCCACCGTCGCCGCGCTGCTCGCCGTCCCCGCCACCGCCAATGCCGCCGACGGCGGGCACGGCCCGAAGCTGAAGGGCCAGCGGGTCGGCTACTTCACCCAGTGGGGCGCCGACAGCTCCGCCAAGCGCGTCCAGGACTCCGGCCAGGCCGGGAAGCTCACCGTCGTCAACTACGCCTTCGGCAACGTCTCCGCCGACGGCACCTGCTTCGAGACCAACGACGCAGGCCAGGGCGACGCCCGCAACGACTACCAGCGCGCCTTCTCCGCCGCCGACTCGGTCGACGGCGTGGCCGACACCCCGGGCCAGAAGCTGAAGGGCCACTTCAACCAGTTGCGCAAGCTCAAGGCGAAGAACCCGCAGCTGCGCACGGTCATCTCGCTCGGCGGCTGGAGCTGGTCCAAGTACTTCTCCGACGCGGCCGCCACCGACGCCGCGCGCAAGAAGTTCGTCTCCTCCTGCATCGACCTCTACCTCAAGGGCGACGTGCCGGTCCTGCCCGGCTCCCCGGAGGGCGGCGCCGGCGCGGCCGCGGGCGTCTTCGACGGCATCGACATCGACTGGGAGTACCCGGGCGGCGGCGGGGACGCGGGCAACGTGGTCCGCCCCGAGGACGGGCGCAACTTCACCCTGCTGATGCAGGAGTTCCGCCGCCAGCTCGACGACTTCGGCAAGAAGGGCGGCAAGAAGGGCGACAAGGGCCGGCACTACCTGCTGACCGCCGCCATCGCCGCCAACGAGACCGTCGCCGACCGGCTCGAACTGCCCGAGCTGAGCGAGTCGGTGGACTGGCTCAACCTGATGACCTACGACCTGCACGGCCCCTGGGAGGGCAAGGGCCCGGCCAACCACCAGGCCAACCTCTACTCCGACCCGGCCGACCCCGACGCCCGTCGGCGCAGCGCCGACACGGCCGTCGACCACTACCAGGAGCGCGGCCTGCCCGCCGAGCAGATCGTGCTCGGCGCCCCGCTGTACGGCCACGGCTGGACGGGCGTCGCGCCCGGCAAGCGCGGCGGCCTCTACCAGAGCGCCACCGCCGCCGCCCCCGACCTCTCCTACCGGGAGGTCAACGCGCTGCCCGGCAAGGTGTACGTGGACCGCGACCACGGCGCGTCCTGGAAGTACGACGGCACCACCTTCTACAGCTACGACACCGCCGAGGTGCTCACCCAGAAGGCGCGGTACGTGCGCTGGAACGACCTGGGCGGCGTGATGGTCTGGTCGCTGGACGGCGACGACGCCCAGGGCAGCGCGATCGCCGCCCTGGACCGCGGCCTGCGCCGCGACTGACGCCCCGACGCGAAGGGGCCCGCCGTGTCCGCACGGCGGGCCCCTTCACGCCTGTGTCAGGCCCGGTCGCAGGCCTGCGCCCGCAGCGCGCGGGCCAGGTCGTCGCGGCACTCCAGGACCAGGCGGCGCAGCGCCGGCGCGGCCTGCGGGTGGCCGTCCAGCCAGGCGTCGGCCTCGGCCAGGGTCTGCTCGCTGGTCTGCGCGCGCGGGAAGAACCCGCTGACGATCCGCATCGCGATCTCGATGGTCCGCTCGGCCCAGACCCGCTCCAGCAGCTTGAAGTAGGGCGCCGCGTAGAGCGCGGTCAGGTCGCGGTGGGCGGGCAGCGCGAAGCCCGCGATCTGGGCCTCGACCAAGGCGTTCGGCAGTTCGTCGGAGTCGACCACGGCCGACCAGGCGGCGGCCTTGGCCTCCGCGGTGGGCCGGGCGGCCAGGCACTGGGTGTACTGGCGCTTGCCGCTGGCGGTGTTGTCGGCGGCCAGCTCCCCGGCCAGTTCCTCGTCGCCGGCCTGGCCGGCGGCGGCCAGCGCCAGCCACAGCGACCAGCGCAGCTCCTGGTCGACGTCCAGGCCGTCGATCCGGGCGCTGCCGGCCAGCAGGCCGCGGACCAGGCCGAGGTGCTCGGCGCCGCCCGCGGTCTGGGCGAGGAAGCGGGCCCAGGCCAGCTGGTGGTCGCTGCCGGGGACGGCCTCGCGCAGTTCGCGCAGGGCGCCGTCGGCCAGCTGCCGGCCGCCCTCGCCGCGCCAGGCCGGGTCGGCGTACAGGTCGACGGCGGTCTTGGCCTGGGCGTGCAGCGACTGCAGCACGCCGATGTTGCCCTCCTGGCCGGCGAAGCGCAGCACCAGGGCGACGTAGTCGCGGGCCGGCATCAGGCCGTCCCGGGTGAGGTTCCAGACGGCGGACCAGGCGAGTGCCCGGGCCAGCTCGTCGTGGATGTCGCCGAGGCCGGTGCGCAGGGTCTCCAGGGACTCGGAGTCGAAGCGGATCTTGCAGTAGGTGAGGTCGTCGTCGTTGAGCAGCACCAGCGCGGGGCGGGGGCGGCCGGCGGCCTCGGCGACGACGGTGCGGTTGCCGGTGACGTCGAGCTCGATCCGCTCGGTGCGCACCAGGGAGCCGTCGGCGTCCCGGTCGTAGAGGCCGATCGCGATCCGGTGCGGGCGCAGCACCGTCCCGTCCTGGAGGACGGCGAGTTCGGTGATCCGGCCCTCGGCGTCGGTGGTCACCTGCGGGGTGAGCGAGTCGACCCCGGCGGTCTGCAGCCAGGCGGCGGCCCAGGCCTTGAGGTCGCGGCTGCTGGTCTCCTCCAGGACGCCCAGCAGGTCGCCGAGTTCGGTGTTGCCGAAGGCGTGGCGCTTGAAGTAGCGGCGGGCGCCCTCGAAGAAGGCCTCGGAGCCGACGTAGGCGACCAGCTGCTTGAGGACGGCGGCGCCCTTGGCGTAGGTGATGCCGTCGAAGTTGAGCTTGGCGTCCTCGAGGTCGCGGATGTCGGCGGTGATCGGGTGGGTGGTGGGGAGCTGGTCCTGCCGGTAGGCCCAGGCCTTGCGCTGGTTGGCGAAGGTGACCCAGGCGGAGGAGTACCGGGTGCGGGCGCCGATCAGGCCGTAGGAGCCCATGAAGTCGGCGAAGGACTCCTTCAGCCACAGGTCGTCCCACCAGCGCATGGTGACCAGGTCGCCGAACCACATGTGCGCCATCTCGTGCAGGATGACGTTGGCACGGCCCTCGTAGGCGGCGTCGGTGACCTTCGAGCGGAAGACGAACTCCTCGCGGAAGGTGACGCAGCCGGGGTTCTCCATGGCGCCGATGTTGTACTCGGGGACGAACGCCTGGTCGTACTTGCCGAAGGGGTACGGGTAGTCGAACTCCTCGTGGAAGAAGTCGAGTCCGAGCTTGGTGACGCCGAGGATCTCGTCCGCGTCGAAGTACTGGGCGAGGGACTTGCGGCACATCGCGGAGAGCGGGATGTCCAGGGTGGTGCCGTCGGCGAGTTCGCGGCTGTAGTGGTCGCGGGCGACGTGGTAGGGGCCGGCCACGACGGCGGTGAGGTAGCTGGAGATCGGCTGGGTCGGCGCGAACTCCCAGGTGCGGGCGGCGCCTTCCTCGGTGACCTTGTCGTGGACGGCGTTGGACCAGACGTCCCAGGCGGCGG
This sequence comes from Kitasatospora sp. NPDC059812, assembly GCF_042732075.1. Lineage (NCBI taxonomy): Bacteria > Bacillati > Actinomycetota > Actinomycetes > Kitasatosporales > Streptomycetaceae > Kitasatospora > Kitasatospora sp. NPDC059812. The sequence goes on along the minus strand of NZ_JBHWIO010000008.1, from coordinate 125,902 downwards.
GGGCGGTCACGGTGAAGCCGAACGGGGCCTTCAGGTCGGGCTGTTCGAAGGTCGCGAAGACCCGGCGGGCGTCGGCCGGCTCGTAGTGGGTGTAGAGGTACGTCTCGCCGTCCACCGGGTCGGTGAAGCGGTGCAGGCCCTCGCCGGTGCGGCTGTAGGCGCAGTCCGCCTCGACGGTGAGGACGTTCTCGGCGGCGAGGCCGTCGACGTGCACCCGGGCGCCGTCGTAGGCGGTGGCCGGGTCGATCGCGCGGCCGTTGAGGGTGACGGCGTGGACGGCGGGGGCGAGCAGGTCGAGGAAGGTGGCGGCGCCGGGCCGGGAGCAGCGGAACGTGACGGTGGTGGTGGAACGGAAGGTGGCGGCCGCCGGATCGGGGGCGGAGGTCACGTCCAGCCGGACCTGGTAGCCCTCCACGGCCAGGATGCTGGCCCGCTGCTGCGCTTCGTCGCGGCTCAGGTTCTTGCCCGGCACGGCGGTACTCCTTTGTCCGGCTCGCACGGTGGTGCGTCTGTGGGTGGTGCGGTCTCGGCGCGCGGTGTGCCGCGCTCCGCAGGGGCATCCTTTCACGCCCTCCCTCGCCGGTACCATTGCACAGGCCGTCCCGGCGGGGCCGGAATCAGCGGCGGCGGGCGGGTGTTGACGGGTCGGGGTGGCACGCCTGCCTGCCTCGTCATCACCTCACGAAGGACGACAGCCGTGACGACTGCCGCTGAGCGCAAGACCGCCGACTTCTGGTTCGACCCGGCCTGCCCGTGGGCGTGGATGACGTCCCGCTGGCTGATCGAGGTGCAGCAGCTGCGTCCGGTGGACGTGAACTGGCACGTGATGAGCCTGTCGGTGCTGAACGAGGACCGCGACCTCCCGGAGAACTACCGCGAGCTGCTGGACAACGCCTGGGGCGCGGTGCGGGTGTGCATAGCGGCCGCCCAGGCGCATGGCGACGAGGTGCTGGGCCGGCTCTACACCGAGCTGGGCCTGCGCTTCCACAACCAGGGCCTGCCGCAGAACCGGGAGACGGTCGAGGCGGCGCTGGTGGCCGCCGGGCTGCCCGCGGAGCTGGCGGACGCGGCCGACACGGACGCGTACGACGAGGCCCTGCGCGCCTCGCACAAGGAGGGCATCACCCTGGTGGGCGAGGACGTCGGCACCCCGGTGATCGCGGTGGAGGGCGTGGACGGCGAGCGGGTCGCCTTCTTCGGCCCGGTGGTCACCCCGGCCCCGAAGGGCGAGGCCGCGGCCCGGCTCTGGGACGGCACCCTGCTGGTGGCCTCCACCCCGGGCTTCTACGAGATCAAGCGGACCCGTACGGCGGGCCCGTCCTTCGAGTAGCGCGGGGCGCGCGAAGGGCCCGGTACCGCGGCTGGCGGTACCGGGCCCTCGTGCGTGCCGGGGTCAGCGGGCGGCGGCCGCGTCCCGCCGCTGCTTGACCAGGCCGGCGGCGCTCAGCAGCGCGACCAGCACCCCGGCCGCGTACAGCTGCTGCCGGTTGCCCTCGGTGGTGGTCATCAGGGCGAGGATGCCGGCCACGGCGGCCATCGCGATCCAGGTCAGGTAGGGGTAGCCCCACATCTTCACGGTGAGCAGTTCGGGCGCCTCGCGCTCCAGCCGGCGGCGCATCCGCAGCTGGACGAGGCAGATGAACAGCCAGACGACCAGGATGGCCACGCCGGTGGTGTTCATCAGCCAGGTGAAGACGGTCTCCGGCCAGAACTTGGCGGCCAGCACGGCGCCGAAGCCGAACAGGCAGGAGGCCAGCACGGCCCGGCGCGGCACCCCGCCGGAGACCTTGGCCAGCGCCCGGGGGCCCTGGCCGCGGCCGACCAGCGAGTACGCCATCCGGGAGGCGCCGTAGATGTTGGCGTTCATCGCGGAGAGCAGCGCGATCAGCACCACCACCTCCATGATCGTCCCGGCGCCGGTCACCCCGAGGTGCCGCAGCACGGTGACGTACGGGCCGTCGGTGACCACCGCCGGGTCCTTCCAGGAGACCAGGGTGACGACCAGGGCCATCGAGCCGATGTAGAAGATCGCGATCCGCCACACCGCCGTGCGCACCGCGTTGGCGACGTTCTTGCGGGGGTCGTCGGACTCGGCGGCGGCGATGGTGACGGTCTCCAGCCCGCCGTAGGCGAAGACGGAGGCGAGCAGGCCGACGATCAGCCCGCTGACCCCGGTGGGCAGGAAGCCGCCCTGGCCGGTCAGGTTGGTCGCGCCGGGGGCGCCGGGGCCGATCACCCCGGCGATGCCGAGCCCGCCGAGGACCAGGAAGGCGATGATCGCGGCGACCTTGATGGCGGCGAACCAGAACTCGAACTCGCCGAAGTTCTTCACCGCGGTCAGGTTGCTGGCGCAGAAGAAGACCATGAACAGGCCGACCCAGACCCAGGAGGAGACGCCCGGCACCCAGCCGTTGACGATCTTCCCGGCGGCGGTGGCCTCGGCGGCGACGCCGCAGCACAGCATCACCCAGTACATCCAGCCGGCCGTGATCCCGGCCCAGGGGCCGATCTCCTTCTCGGCGTGCACCGAGAACGATCCGGAGGCGGGGCGGGCGGCCGACATCTCGCCGAGCATCCGCATGATCAGCATGACCAGCAGGCCGGAGAGGGTGAACGCCAGGATGATCGCCGGACCGGCGGCCGCGATGCCGGCGCCGGAGCCGACGAACAGGCCCGCGCCGATCACCCCGCCCAGCGCGATCATCGACAGGTGGCGCTGCTTGAGGCCGTGCGCGAGCTGCTGGCCGGTGGCCGGGGCACCGTCGGCGTCGGTGGTCCCGGACGCCTTGGGCGCGGAGGTGGGGGCCATAGGGCTGGATCCAGACTGTGCGGAATGCGGCATGAGCTGTCCAATATCCGGCGACACCTCTGTTCATGCCAAGAGCGGGGACCTCAGGCCCACCATGCGGACCACGCGGTGACGAGGCGGGGTCGACCGGTGACACAGCGTCGTTATGGGCTGAAATGGGCCGGTTCCGACAACGGCCGAGGGCGGGGCTTTGTCCGAAACCGTGGCGGTGGCGTAGTGGATCACCACGTAGGTTCACAGGTGTTCACTCACCTGAGCACCCCACAGGAGACCCCCGATGGCCACTGCCACCACCCCGATACCGCGCCGCGCCGTCCTCGCCGACCTGCTGCCCGCCGCCACCACCCGCCTCGGCGCCCAGGCCCGCGACCTGGCCCTGGTGGCCGGCGGCGCCGCCCTGACCGGCGTGGCCGCCCAGCTGTCGGTGAACGTCCCCGGCTCGCCGGTGCCGGTCACCGGCCAGACCTTCGCCGCCCTGCTGGTCGGTACCGCGCTCGGCGCCCGCCGCGGCATCGCCTCGCTCGCCCTCTACCTGCTGGCCGGCCTGGCGGGGATGCCCTGGTTCGCCGAGGGCACCTCCGGCTGGACGATGCCCTCGCTCGGTTACGTGCTCGGCTTCGTCCTGGCGGCCGGCCTGACCGGCGAGCTGGCCCGCCGCGGCGCCGACCGGAGCCCGGTGAACACCGCCGTCACCATGGTCCTCGGCAGCCTCGCCATCTACGCGGTCGGCGTCCCGTACCTGGCCCTGTCGCTGCACGTCCCGCTCGCCCGGGCGGCCGAGCTCGGCCTCTACCCGTACCTGGTCGGCGACGCCCTGAAGGCCGTCCTCGCGGCCGGCGCCCTGCCGCTGGTCTGGAAGCTCGCCGCGAAGCGGTGAGCCCCCTGCCGGGCCCGGGCGCACGCGCATGCCACACTCATGGCATGCGCGTGTACCTGGGCTCAGACCATGCCGGATACGAACTGAAGAACCACCTCGTGGAGTGGCTCAAGGAGGCCGGCCACGAGCCGGTCGACTGCGGGCCGCACATCTACGACGCCGAGGACGACTACCCGCCGTTCTGCCTGCGCGCCGCCGAGCGCACCGCCGCCGACCCGGAGGCGCTGGGCGTCGTCATCGGCGGCTCGGGCAACGGTGAGGCGATCGCCGCCAACAAGGTCAAGGGCGTGCGGGCGGCGCTGGCCTGGAGCGAGCAGACCGCCGGGCTCGGCCGCGAGCACAACAACGCCAACGTGGTCTCCGTCGGCGGCCGCATGCACACGCTGGAGGAGGCCACCAAGTTCGTCGAGGTCTTCCTCAACACCCCCTACAGCGGCGAGCCGCGGCACACCCGCCGGATCGAGATGCTGAGCGAGTACGAGACCACCGGCGAGCTCCCGCCGATCCCGGCCCACCACCCGCAGGGCTGATCCCTCCCCCCGTCCACCCCCCGTGGGGGGGGGCGCCCGGGCCCGCGGGCCGCGGCCCCCCCCGGGGCCGCGGCGCGCGCGGGTGGGTGCGGGGGCGGGGGGGGGGCGGCGGCCGC